>JBDRCL010000062.1:0-3963 GCA_043821745.1 Methanobacteriota archaeon
GGGATGCACCACAGGGTGCGCAAGAAGAGGTTCAAGGAGTTCAGACGAGACCGCAGGCTCTACCGCCAGCGCGGCATCGCCGAGGCCGTCTTCGGCGGCATAGAGAACCGGTACGGCGCCATGGTAAGGTGCAGACTGCCAGCCACGAAGGCGGCCAGCGTCCTGCTCATGGCCGTGGCGCACAACCTGCGCACCTTGGCGCGCGTCCGCGCGATGAAGGAAATAAGGATTTTATTATTGTTTGGATTTATTCGACAAACTCGTTATTCTGTGTTACAATGGTTTTCATCGGCATGAACGGGGCGCCAAATCTCACCTTTTAAAGCTCTTTTCATGACCAATAGAGTTTAATGTATCTTGGGAGTATGTTTTAAAATTGGGGTGTATATGGTGAGAAAATTTGGAATAAACGGTTTTGGAAGGATAGGCCGCGTCTTCCTGAGAGCAGCAATGGAGGACGATGCGTTTCTGAACAGTTTTCAGTTAGTTGCAGTCAACGACCTGGCGTCGCCTCAGAATCTGGCGCACATGCTGAAGTACGACTCGGTGTTCGGCGTCCTGAAAAAAGAGGTCAAGGCGACCGATAACTCCATCGTAGTCGATGGTAAGGAGATAAAGGTCTTGAATAAGAGGGACCCCTCCGAGCTCCCTTGGAAGGATTTAGGGGTGGATTACGTTCTTGAGTCTACGGGCAAGCTCACCGACCGGGACGGTGCCAGCAAACACATCGCGGCCGGCGCCAAGAAAGTTATCATATCGGCACCGGCGAAAAAGCCAGACGCCATGATAGTGCTCGGGGTCAACGAGGGAGTTTACGATGCAAAGAAACACGATGTCATATCCATGGCATCCTGCACGACGAACTGCTTGGCGCCGATGACAAAGGTCCTGAACGATACTTTTGGCGTCAAAAGAGGGTTCATGACGACCTGCCATGCCGTCACCAACGACCAGAGGCTCCTGGATTTCGACCACAAGGACCTTAGACGCGCGAGGGCGGCCATGACGTCGATAATACCAACCACCACGGGTGCAGCGGCTGCCATAGGAGTGGTCATCCCGCAGCTGGATGGCAAGCTCGATGGAATCTCACTGAGGGTGCCCGTGACTGACGGCTCCATCACGGACTTCGTCGTTGAACTCGGCGAGGAGACCACGGCAGTGGAGATAAATCAGGCTTTCAGCTCCGCGGCAGAAGGAAAGCTCAAGGGCATCTTGGATTACACGGACGAGCCCATTGTCTCCATCGATATCGTGGGCAACCCGCACTCCTGCACCGTCGATGGCAGGAGCACGATGGTCTTGGGCAAGAAGAGCAACTTGGCCAAGGTCCTGGGCTGGTACGACAACGAGTGGGGGTATTCCTCAAGGCTGGTTGACCTGATGAAGTTCATTCAGTCGAAGGAGAAGTGAATAGCTCACCCATATTTTTTTAATCACAGGCGACAATCGTATGTAGGCGATCAAGTGGAGATAGTGTTCGGTTCGGATAGGCTCAAGCGCGGGTTTGCCAAGATGCAGAAGGGCGGAGTCATAATGGACGTGACAAACCCGGAGCAGGCCATCATAGCCGAGGAAGCCGGGGGCGGTCGCGGTCATGGCGCTCCATGCGATCCCTGCGGACATCCGTGCAGCGGGCGGGGTTGCTCGTATGGCAGATCCCGCAGTTGTCGAGGCCATAATGAACGCGGTCACCATCCCCGCCATGGCCAAGTGCAGAATTGGGCATTTCGCCGAGGCGCAGGTGCTTGAGGCTTTGGGCGTGGACATGATAGACGAGAGCGAGGTGTTAACTGTAGCTGACGAGGAGTCTCACGTTGACAAGAGCAAGTTCAAGGTCCCGTTCGTTTGCGGTTCGCGCGATCTCGGCGAGGCCCTGAGGAGAATCAACGAGGGTGCGGCCATGATGAGGACAAAGGGAGAGGCCGGGACAGGGAACATCGTTGAGGCCATAAGGCACATAAAGATGACCAAGCGCCAGATAGCCGAGCTGGCCGAGATGGGGCGGGACGGGCTGGAGGCAAAGGCACGCGAGTACCGAGTCCCTGTGGGGCTGGTCGAAGAGACCTCTAAGCTCCAGAGGCTATCCGTCGTCTGGTTCTGTGCTGGAGGCATCGCGACGCCAGCGGACGCTTCGTTGGTCATGCAGATGGGTGTGGACGGGGTCTTCGTAGGCTCCGGTATTTTCAAGTCAAGCGATCCAACGAAGATGGCCAAGGCAATAGTTGAGGCCACGAGATACTACGACGATCCGGAGATGGTCCTGAAGGCTAGCAAGAACCTGCCCCCACCGATGAAAGGGATTGACGTTAGAACCCTTAGGCCGGAGGAGAAGCTGCAGGTCAGAGGCGTTTAAGAGCGCTCCATCTAAAATTTTGAATTTTAGGCATCTACATCCATAGCAGCATGAGCAGGAGTTGTGCGGCTAGGACGGATAAAATAGTCGGAATCAAGCTTATTTTCATGAAATCAATTAGCTTTACCTTATGCCCGCGCTTTTCGAGCAAGCCGCATGCAAAGACATTCGCCGTGGCACCGACTGGAGTTATGTTGCCACCTATGCCCGTACCCAAGATCATCCCGTACAATAGTGGATATGCGAAGCCACCCATACCCAATGATACCGCTAGGCTCTTTGCTACGGGGATCATGAGCACGGTGTAAGGCACGTTGTCCATGAACGAGGAGAAGGCGACGGAGACCCATATTAGGATAGTTAAGCCGATGATGGGGTTATTGAGGCTAATTCTGCCAATCCCGCCCGCAAAATCTCCAAGTATCCCCGTAGCTTCAGTGGCGCCGATTACAACGAAGATCCCGATTATGAAGAAAAACGAGTTCCAGTCAAATTCTTTAATCATCTTCGTAATGATCCTGCGGCCCAGAATTAATGAAATCACACCGACGGCGAACCCAATAATGCCCGGGCCGACTCCCAAGTAGGAGTTAATGGCCAGAGCACTTATCCCCCCGATGAAGACCACAGTGGGGATGTAGTTTGTCTCGATTCTTTCTTCCCCGATGTGGATTTTCTTTTTCAATTTCCTGAAGTGCATGAGGTAAATGGTTATAAGTCCAACAATTGCTCCTGCGGCTGAAATAATCCCCAAGCCAATCCTTCCTTGGTACCAGAAGAAATCCAGAAAGGACATCCCAGTTTCGGATGCCAGAATTATCGCTGGCGGGTCGGCCACCATCGTCACGGTTGTAACCATGTTGGAGCTGATCGCGATGGCCACAAGATACAAAAATAGGGAGGATTTGGTCTTCCTTGAAACTTCTATTGCAATCGGGGCCATTATTAAGATCACGCCCACGTTTTCCAGAAGACTGGACAGGAAAGCAGTTAGGCCGCAGAGGGCGAGGAGAGCTACTCCTTCATTCCTAGTTCTGTGTAGTATGTACCTGGCCAACTGTTTTGGGACACCGCTATCCGAGAATATTATGGAGAGCATCATAAAGCCCCAGTATATTCCAAGCACGTCCCACTTCACGGAGTTTAACGCCTGTTGGGGCGTTAGCGCGTTAGTCGGCAGGAGCAGCGCTAGTACAAGAAAAGCAGATAAGAGCCCAATATACGCGAGCTTGAACTTCCTAGATATCGCTAACCCGTAGCAGGCTGCAAAGATCAACAGAGTTATCAGCTTTAGAGCCTCGTCCAAGGTGTTCACCTTTCTAAAATACTTCCCTCGGTTTAAAACAACCATCGCAGATAAAAATTAAGTACTTATTTCATCTTCAAGAATATTTTGTCGAGTAATTCTTGGCGGGCCCGCCGGGATTTGAACCCGGGTCACAAGCTCCGCAGGCTTGTGTCCTATCCAGACTAGACTACGGGCCCATTTACCAATTCCGTTCTAGGGATTTAATTTAATGGCGTGAAAAGTTTTTATAGCTGTTGAAACCAACGGTAATGGCGAGATTATGTCGAACGTATGCACGTCTTGTAACCGGGATATAGCT
>JBDRCL010000063.1:0-3537 GCA_043821745.1 Methanobacteriota archaeon
CAAAGGGTTTCGCCGTTTCTGGCATACACGGGCTAAGGATACACCCGGACGCCGCGCTTGACGAATTTCTTGGAAAAAGGATCATACAAAAGTTCGCGCACTCGGTGCCCATAGCTTCTTCCCGTGGACAACTGCCGTTAGAAGGCCCGCTGTTTCAGACATTCTCTGACGGTATAATCGCCGTAGGTGGCGCGGCCGGTCAGATTTACCCACTTTCAGGGCAAGGGCTGCGATACTCCCTTCACTGCGGTGAAATAGCGGGCAAGGTGGCTGTAGACGCCGTCACCGATGGGGATGTTTCCAAGGAAAGGCTTTCCGAGTATGACAGAATCTGGAGGTCGGAGTTCGGTCGTGAGTTTGAGGCCGGGCGGATCATACACTCATCTTTGAGCGTTTCGCAGGACCGTAAGATGGACGCGATTATTTCTGTTCTTAAAGGCAAACCCAGATTGCAGCGAGCTTTCTTAGATGTTTTTAACGGCTTCGATTTGAATGATTCCATAAAGGCCTTACTCAGGAACGAAGAGGTTGCGAGAATTCTCGGGGTTGAGACGGTCTATAAGTTGAGGTGAGGACTGGAGGTAATCTTGATGCACTGTCCGCTGTGCAGCAGTTCCGCAGTTCTTTACGACAACATCAGGGGAGAGCAGGTTTGCACCCGTTGCGGGTTCGTGATACTGGAGCGCCAGTACGAGCTGGTGCCGGAGTGGCGGATGAGGCCAGGCGAGAAGCTCGAACGGGCCGATTTGTCGTCGGGAATAGACGCGTCTCAGCACGATTTAGGCCTCGGTACAAAGTTTTGCGTTTCTGGGGAATTGCCTCCTTCTGAGCGCGCGCGCATGCGTCGAATGCGGTTGCTTCAGCAGCGTTCGCGCGTCATGGACTGGGAGGATAGGAGCTTGCGGGAGGTTCTCATAGACCTTGACAAACTCTGCGAGGATTTATCGCTGCCGAAAGGAGTGAAGGTCGAGATAAGCTTGCTATACCGAAGGGCAAGGGCCAAGAAGCTGACTGTCGGCAGAAGCGTTCACCAGATTCTGGCAGCACTGGTATTGGCGACTTGCAGGCTGAGGGGCATCCCCAGGACAGATGACGAGATTTCAAAGATTGTGGCCGAGCGTTTCGGATTGGAAGAAGGCATTATTTTAAGGAGCGTTCACAGGTTTACGAAAATATTCTCGAAGGAACTAGGGTTAAAGCTGCCGCGCATCTCGGCCGACAGTTACATCGATAGGTTCGCCCCCCAAGTGGGGCTGTCTCAGAAAGCCGTTATTCACGCTCACGGGCTATTAAAAGCTCTACCAAAAAATTTCGTTCAAGGAAAACCGCCGCTCTTCCTCGCCGCGGTTGCTATCTACATCGGGGCGGATGCCGCGGGAGATAAAGTGACGCTGAAAAAGGTAGCCTCATCATTGAGCGTCGGGGCATCAAGCCTCTCGAACAACGTCGCGAGAGTAAAAGATATCATACCTTTGGGATTATAGCCCAGCCAGATTTCTGGTGTTTTTTCAAACATTATTATCAATGAACTTCAAATCTTAGGCTGGGGAAACATGGGAAGCATAAAATGGCTCAGTCACTCGGGATTTGAAATTGTGCACGACAAAGAGATCATATTAATAGACCCTTACCTAACTGGCAACCCGCTTGCCCCATTGAGAGCCTCGGAGATTTCAAAGGCCGATATGGTCTGCGTCACTCATGATCACCACGACCATCTCGGCGACGCGATTGACATATGTAAACGGACTGGAGCGACCTTCGTCGGGATTGCCGAGCTTTCCCAATGGGCACAGTCCGAGGGTGTGAAAGATGTCGTGAGGATGAACATCGGCGGCACGGTCAAGGTGAAAGGAATAGATATATCGATGGTTCATGCTTTACATTCCTCCATACGTGGGTCTCCTGTTGGGTTCATAATAAATCTTGGAAAGTCTCGAATCTACCACGCCGGTGACACTGCCCTATTTTCTGATATGCGCACCGTAGGTGAGTTCTATAAACCCGAAATAGCTTGTCTCCCCATAGGGGGACACTACACAATGGCCGCTCAAGAGGCGGCAGAGGCTGCGTGGCTTCTTAACCCAAAGGTCGTCATCCCGATGCACTACATGGGCTCTCCAGTGCTTGCCAAGTCAGCGGACGAATTCGTCAGCGTTATGAGGAAGAAGAACCCCGGAATTCAAGTACTTGTCCTGAAACCCGGAGAAAAACACGATTTTTAGGATTTCTTCAACACCGAGGCCAATATTATCGGCAAAATCACGGTAGTGTCCCCAATGACCGTTACCGTTTTTGCTTTCTTTCCGACCTTGCCCCAAGATTTGGCCTCCTCAAGGGTCGCCCCGCTCAGCCCACCTGGTTCAGGCCGGTCCATGGTTATCTGTATGGCGTAGTCGAATGAGTGCGGCGTCAGGAGCATGCTCTGAAATATAAAGTTCTTGGGCACCCCGCCGCCGAGTAGGACAGCACCGGGCTTCTTTGCATCGCTGGCGAGTTCGAACATCTCCTTCACGTCCTTAAGGGTGTCTATGACGATCTCGTGATCCTGCGAGTAGAGCCATGCCTGGATGCCCAGGATGGAGTCTGCTACAGCGGGGCAGAAGACAGGCACTTTTTTGTCGGCCGCGGCCTTTAGGAAGGACTTCTCATCTTTTAAGTGTGACCCGATCCTGCGCAATAGCTCAGCCGATGACATCCTGGAGCCGTCCTTGGTCACCTTCGAGAGCATCGGCTGGATTTTGTCCTCGAAGAGCTCGAAGACGCTCTGCGGCACGTAGACGTCGAATATGCGGCTAATGCCGTCGCTGCGCAGCTTGACGTCGTCAACTGAATCGTCTCCTCTTGCATGGTGTCCGCCGAAGGCCTCTATGAGGTCGTGTGTGGCGTTTGCGCCCGTGACGACCATCACGTCGACGAGGCCTTCCCTGATGGCTTGAGTTAGCACGCATCTGAGGCCGCCAGGTATCATCGCCCCCCCGACGCCCATGAAAACGGTTGATCCTTCCTTCAGCATTTTTCGGTAGATTTCCACGGCTTTTGCGACACGCCCCGCGCTGAACACGCCGCAGCTGTCCATTTCCTTTACAAGTTCATCGACGCGCATCCCATGCTTCAGCTCGATGTGCTTGACACGCTTTTTATCAGTCATGGTTGAGCCCCTAACAAAAGCTCAAGTTGCGCAAATTTATACCCCTATTCTCTTTTACAGCCAATAATGGAAAATGGCGATTGGATTTTCAGAGGCTTTTTTAAGTTATCGTGCAAATTACACGTAAGTGGGGCCGTGGTGCAACTTGGCAACACAGCGGGCTCCAGTGGCCGATTATGGGTCGGCTGACGAAAGGATGATGACCCATTGGAGCGGTGTGAAGACACCCGCGAATCCGGGTTCAAATCCTGGCGGCCCCACCAAAGTTTAGATTTTTTACAAAAGCGACAAACAAAAATGGAAGTATTTTAAATCTCCCGAACTATGTCGAATGGGCGATAAGCGTGCAGAAGCTAACGATAAAGAAAATCATCGGTCGGAAGATA
>JBDRCL010000064.1:0-8558 GCA_043821745.1 Methanobacteriota archaeon
TGGCGTCAGAAGTTTTTACACTTACAAGTAAATAAGCGGTCTCACCCAATTCTATTAATCCCTTGAACCGAAGTAGCTGGTGATTAAATGGCAAAGATAGTTTCATTCGACTTGGACGGGACGCTGGTCGACTGGACGTTCGCGGACACATTCTGGTTCGACTGCATGGCCCGCCTCTACGCGGAACGCTGGGGCGTTAGCCACCCGGAGGCGCTCAAGGAGGTCAGGCGCAGATACGAGGAAGTCGGGATGAACAATATCGAATGGTACAACATCAAGCACTGGTGGAAGGAGTTCGACTTTTCTGGCGGCTGGAAGCGGCTGATTAACGAGTGTCGGCCCAAGGTGAGAGCCTACCCGGACTCGCGCGAGACATTGGAAAGGCTGCATGGTAAGTTCAAGCTCATAGTCATCACCAACGGCGTGAGAGAGCTGGCCGAGGTTGAGGTCGAGGAGTCTAGCTTCAAGGGTTACTTTGACAGGGTTTTCTCGGCGACCTCCGACTTCGGGCTGGTCAAGAAGACGGGGGAGTTCTATTTGGGCGTCCTAAAGGAGATTGGTGCATCCCCTGCGGAAGTTGTTCACGTGGGCGACAACTATGCGTTCGACTACTTGGCGCCCAGGGAAGCCGGCATTCGAGCGTTTTATCTTGATCGGGAGGGAAAACACTCCGGAGAGTTCGTAGTGAGAGATTTGAGGGAATTCTCGCGCAGGATGCTAATCTGAATCACTTTAATTGAGATCTGGCGTTCATTTCAGACATAGAAATTCGGATAAGATCGGCTTATTTTGTATACTATCTATTGGCTCCCCGGCGGTAGTCATGTTTACAATATGTGCGCCTAAATCACCAGCCAGCCATGACAGTAGTTCTCCACATATGTCTAGTTTCATAAGCTTGCGCTTGGATACCTTTATTCCTGAATGTTTCCCGATTTTTGAACCCAAATCCATACCTACTAAAAATATATTTGAGGAACCAAGCTCGTGAGCCGTGAAAGCGGCCCGATCCCCGTCCGTGAATCCCCCGAAGTTGAAGAGCTTGCCGAAGGGCTTTACTTGGGTGGTACCTATTATCCTTTCCTTTAATTTAGGAACGAACTTACGAACTTGCCCCAGGTTGTCGCCGTGGCCATGGACAACAAGCCAGCTCCCACGACGCCAAGCATCAAGCTGGTCCTCCACTGCGCCGTCCAGGTCGGTGACAATGATTTCCGGGTCTCGATACTGCATGACTGCCGATGTTGCGCCGTCAGCGGAGATAAGAACCTTATCCAAGTGGCCAGCCCGTTTTAGCTTTCTCAGGTCTTCGTCCAGCGATGGCCCCGCCCCGAATACTATACAATCGTGTCCGCGAACGATTTTTTCGATGGCTTTGATTTTTGGTTTTGGCAGTAAACCATCAAGCAACTTGGCGGCTTCCTCGTCAGCATTTCTATCCAATTTCAGCCTGTCCGCGATTTTTTCGTACCAGGGTTCCCAGAGTTCCCAGCGCATGATTTTCATCCCACGATCTCGAGATTTATCTCCTCACCTCTGTGGTTGTACGCCTTCCACGAGTCCTCGTTGTAAGGGTAGGCCGCTATTATGTGGATGCTCCCGAACTTCGCGAATAGCGCTAAGTCCTCGTCGGAAGGGTGGGCGAAAGGAGATGGATGGCTGTGCACGGTGCCGCAGGCGCTCGGGTCAATCGGCAGCATGTGAAGGTGTAGCACGGCGGATCTGCCCGAAGAAAGCGTTCCAGGTAGGATGAGCACCTCCGTGACGGTGTCTCCTCTGGCTCTTAAAACCCCTGCAAACTCCCGGGGGTGGTTCGAGCGGGAGACCCCAAGGATGAATTTCAAAGCTTCCCTGTCAATTCTGGTGATGTGTTTCATCCAGCGAGCACCTCAAAATATAGTCTAAATCGCTTTTTACCCTTTTGGTGGCCTCGACCATATTTCTGAGTTTTCCGATCGACTCCTCCATCGACCGCGTCTTCAGGCCGCAGTCGGGATCTATCCAGAGCTGGTCGGGCTTCAGGACTTCGAGAGCTTTCACTATTCTTTTCTTCATAGTTTTCACATCCTCGACCACATGGGAATGAACATCGGTCACCCCGAATGATATGTCCTTTGTGAATGGGTGCTCGCGGAACAGTTCGACCAGATCCAGCTCGGAGTTCGACATCTCTAGGTCGAAGTTGTCAACCGGCAGCTTGAGCATGTCAGGGTAGATGAATTCGAAAGCCCCGTAGCAGATGTGGCAGATAAAATAGGCGTCCACGCCTCTGGTGACTATTTTCATTGCCTCAATCGCGAACTCGGAGAGCTCCTCCGGTCTTGCAGATATCGCGGGTTCGTCGACCTGGATGATTTTCGCCCCCGCTTTCGAGAGGGCTTTCACCTCCTCGTGCAGAGCGTTCGCGAGCGCCAGGCAAGCCTCGCGCCTGGTCGGGTAGTACTCGTTGAAGGACCAGTCCATCATCGTGTAGGGCCCGGTAATCATACTCTTCACTGGCTTTTTCGTTAGTTTCTGCGTGAATTTCCACCAGTCGACTGTTATCGGGCGTTTCCAGTTTATCTCTCCGGCAATGATGGGTTTTCTGTAATAGCGGTTGCCATAGCTGCGCACTAGTCCGCTTGTTTTGAAGCCTTCCAGGTGTGATGCGAAGTGCGCGACCATGTCCCCTCGGTACATCTCCCCGTCTACAAGGACATCGATTCCGATCTCCTCCTGGACAAATATCCACTCCTTGGCGGCCTGCTCCTCCAGTAGCTTGAGCTCGTTCGCTCCGATTTTGTTGGCGGCGAATTTCTGCCTGGCCTCGAGCAGGTAAAGCGGCTTCGGGAAGCTCCCGACGGTCGTGGTCGGCAGCAGCGGCAGGTCAAGCCCAAGTCGTTTCAGCTTGTCTTGCAACCCATCATCTCCTTGGCTTTCTTCGCGATCATTACCATATTCTGGAGCTTCTTGAAAGCGATCTCTCTCGGCAGGTAGTCGCCGAGACCGCACGATGGATTGAGGTAGACCCGTTCGCTCCCAAGGGCCGGCAATATTCTCTCCAGCTTCTCCAGAACGTCTTTATGTGCTTCGAGCTTGGTGCTTCGCCCATCGATGAGCCCCAGCCCCAAATCCTTGCCACAGCCCAGCCTTTCGATGGTTTGCAGCAGCTTCGGGCTGTAGGTGAAGTCCAGCCCGAGCACTTCGACTGGCAGCTTGAGAAATTTATCGTAGAGCGGTGCGGCGTCGCCGAAGTAAGTGTAGAGCGCTATCTTAGCTCTACCCTTTTCCGAGGAGATTGTCTCAATAGCCCCGCTAAACGTGTCGAAATCTTCGGCGTGCTTCAAAATGGCCGGTTCGTCAATTTGTATAACTTCCGCCCCCGCCCCAGCGATTTCCCTTACCTCCTGAGCGATTATTTCAGCTAGATCTTTCACAAGCGATTGAAAGCTTGACCCTTGACGGTTTATTGACAGCTTCGCCAGAGTGTAGGGACCCGTCAGGATGGGTTTAACTGGCCTTTTCGATAATTTTTTGGCGAAGATGAACTCTTGCTTTAAGATGGGCGCGCGCTTGACCAGCTTCCCTTCGATGACAGGCTGGCGGAAATAGAAATTAGTGTCGAAGAACCTTAGCAGGCCGTCTATCTTGCAGCCATCGAGCGATTTAGCCAGGTGGGATATCGGGTCGTACCAGCGCACCTGGCCGTCGGTGACAATGTCTAGCCCTGCCCCGACTTGCTCCTCTATGACCTCCCTTGTGACCTCATCCTGAACCCGTTCGAATTCCTCGCCCGTGATTTCGCCGCGCTCAAGCTGCGCATAGGCCCGACGATGGCGCTGCCGCTCGGTGATTTCGCCTATGCGGGGGTAGCTGCCTGCGCTGGCTGTCATAATCTCCATTTGAATCACATTCGATTTTTTCTCGAAAGTTAAATAGTTACTCAGGTAAAGTAAAAATGTGGTTATTTTGGAAATCGGTGAAAAATTCGTCCCTCATCCGAACCTGAAAAAAGTTTATTACATGTATTCCGGGCTGGCGGCGATAATCCCATTGATAGTGTCCGTTGTGCCAATTTTGGCGGTTGCTGCGTTCGCCCAGGAAGTATGGCGGATGGCGTGGGCATATCTCTTCATACCTCTTCTTGTCGTCCTTGTGGTCTTCAGTTTCGTGGCCTATTGGGTAGGAAAGTACTGCGCATCCATTTCTTTCTTGTTTACAGAAGACGAGGTGGTTGTGGAGAGGGGAGTCTGGTGGAGAATGAAGCACGTTGTCCCATACGCGCGCGTGATGTCCGTCGATGTGATACAGGGCCCGATCTCTAGGCGATTCGGCTTGGGTTCCGTCAACGTACACACCGCGGGCTACACCGGGCCGGCTGGAGGAACCGCTGGCCCTGGCATGAGGGGCGCAGAGGCTTCCATCTGGGGGGTACAGAACTTTGTGGAGATAAGGGACGACATAATCGGCCATGTCAGGGGTAGGCCGCTTTTCGGAGCAAAGGCCGAGGCGACCAAAGTCGACGTTGAGATTTTAGAGGAGTTGAAGATGATAAGAAAGGAACTGGCGAAATAATCTGAGGTGAATCGATGGGAGAGGGCAAAGGTTACGGAAAGGTGATACTGTTCAATGAGCACTTCGTTGTTTTTGGAGTTCCATCGATAGTTTCGGCGATAGCGAAGGTCACAACCGCCACGATCGAGCGGACAAGTGGGACGGGCTGGACCTTGGATGACCGCAGGCTCGCCACGCCGGGCTATAAGGAGGACAAGCTCGAGCAACAGCGGGATTCAATCGAGAGGGCCCTGAAGGCCGCCGAGGTCGATGCGGCAAAGACCCCGATCAAGATCACTTTGGGAGGAGACCTCGTGGCCGCCAGCGGAGTGGGCGCCAGCGCTGCTTCTTGCGTGGCGATAGCAAGGGCCCTTTCCGACGAGTTCCAGCTCAATTTCTCTGATCAAAGGGTGAACGAGATAGCGTACGAAGGGGAGCGGGCCTACCACGGCACCCCTTCGGGCGTGGACAACACCGCGGCGACCTACGGCGGGTTGCTGTGGTTTGTCAAAGGAAAGCCAATCGAACAGATCTCCATAAGGGCCCCTGTCGAAATCGTGCTGGGGAACACTGGGCTCGTCGCCAACACCGAGGCGGCCGTGGCGGGAGTCCGCGAGCGCAAACAGAAACACCCCGCCGAGTACGACAAAATTTTCAACGAGGCCGAGGAGCTCGCGTACATGGCGAAGAAGGCGCTCGTTGATTATGAGCTGAAGGTGGTTGGGAAACTGATGGACAAGAACCATGAGCTGTTGCAGGCGATTGAAGTGTCCTGCAAAGAGTTGGACCTTTTGGTCAAACTGTCCCGCTATAACGGCGCTTACGGGGCAAAGATGACCGGAGGCGGACTGGGCGGGAACATGGTGGCGCTCACGCCCGGGAAGGACATTCAGGATATGGTGGGTCGCGCCATAGAGAAGGAGGGCTTTGATGCCCTGTTGACGAGCATTGGGTGATCGCGTGAACTTTAAGGATTTCATAAAGGTTTTGGACGAGAGGGAGCTGCTGCTGCACATCAAGCGCCCCGTCGACGCGAAGTACGAGGTCTCGACACTGATAAGGATGATGAACGAAAAACCGCTGATGTTCGAGAACGTCAAGGGCTTCTCGATGCCGGTGGTCGCCAACGTCTTCTCCACGCGTGAGCTGATGGCACTTGGGCTTGAGATAAAGCCGAGCGAGATAATAACCAAACTTGCGGATGCCATAGACAGGCCCAAGGAGCCAAAGATTGTTGAGGCTGATGGATACAGGGAAATGCCCGCTGACCTTACTAAGCTTCCGATTTTGTTGCACTACTCGTTCGATGGCGGCCCCTACATCTCATCCGCGGTGATAATAGCTCACGACCCTGAGCTCGGCACGAACGCCTCGTTCCACAGGATGATGGTCATAGATAATGACAGGGCCGTGCTGAGGGTGTTGCATAGGGACTTTGATGCGATCCTGAAAAAGGGCAACAAGGAATTCGCGATCTGCGTGGGCAACGCCATATCTGTGATGGTGGCCGCGGCCACGTCAGTGGAGCTTGGAAAGAGCGAGCTGAACATAGCCAACGCGCTGGCCGAAACGAACCTGGTCGAGATAGGCGGGCACCAGGTCCCCGAGTCCGAGATAATCATGATTGCCGAGATGACTGGAGAGGAGCACCAGGAGGGGCCCTTCCTCGACCTCACGGAGACCGCCGACATCGTCCGAAAGCAGCCGGTCGCGCGCATCAACAGGATATTCGTCAAGGAGAACCCCATCTACCACGCCCTGCTTCCCGGAGGTCTCGAGCACAAGATCCTCATGGGGACGCCCCGCGAGCCGACGATATTCCGTGAGGTGAACAAGGTATGCGAGTGCAGGGACGTGCTCATAACACCCGGGGGCTGCTCTTGGTTGCACGCCATCGTGAGCATCAAGAAAAAGGCCGCTGACGACGGGAGGAAGGCTATAGAAGCGGCCTTCAAGGGGCACAAGTCGTTAAAGCACGTCTGGGTGGTCGATGAGGACATTGACATCCACAACCCGCACGAGGTGGAGTGGGCGATGGCGACGAGGTTCCAGGGCGATAAGGACATGATAATGAAGAAAGAGGCGGGCTCTTCCCTGGATCCGTCCTCCGACATGAAGACCAGGATGACCGCGAAGGTCGGTTTTGACCTGACGATTCCATGGGAGCAGGGCGTGAAGGATTTCAATAAGCCCGGGTTGCCGATGAAGCTTGATTTGAAAGATTACCTATGAGATTCTTTGAAAGATTGAAAGAGAGACTTATCCCTGAAATCTAATCGACGGTATCGTCAAATTGTGTGATAATCCGGAAAAAACGTTTAAGTGATGTAGCCAATCTTGTTTCAGTTGATTTGATGAACCTGACGAAAGACCAGGAAAAAATGCTGGCAGGCGATCAGGGCGAAGTCGTCGAGCGGATGTTCCGGCTGCTCGTGCGGCTGGGAGACATATACGGTGCCGACTGCATGATCCCCGTCAGCTCGGTCCAGGTCGCTGGCGTTTCTTACAAGTCGATTGGCGACCCGGGGCTGGCGTTCCTCGAGGACATCGCGGACAAGGGGGCCAAGGTCAGGATTCCGACGACGCTGAACCCGCCGGGCATGGACCTCGTTGACTGGAAGGAGCTCGGTTTTCCCGAGGATTTCGCGATGAAGCAGCTGCAGATAATGGACGCCTTCAGGAGGATGGGGATAATGATGACCGCGACATGCACCCCGTATCTCGTTGGCAATCTGCCTCGCTTCGGTGAGCATATCGCCTGGTCGGAGTCGTCGGCGGTGGCCTTCGCCAACTCGGTGATCGGGGCGCGCACGAACCGCGAGGGAGGGCCCTCCGCGCTGGCGGCGGCTTTCTGTGGGCTGACGCCCAACTACGGCTTGCATCTTGATCAGAATCGAAAGCCGAACTTTATCTTCGAGGTCAAAACCGAACTGAAGGGCAACTCCGATTTCGGCGCTCTGGGCCACCATGTCGGCAAGATCGTCAAGAACAAAGTACCTTATTTCCGCGGAATAAAGAACGCGGACGTAGACCAGCTAAAGTCGCTCGGGGCGGCGATGGCGGCATCCGGCGCTGTCGCGCTTTATCATATTGAGGGACTGACCCCCGAAGCCGGTCTCGTCGACACCTCCGGGCTGGAGAAAATAGAAGTCGGCGACCAGGAGTTGCGCGAGTCGTACGAGAAGCTGAACACGGGGGCCAACCCTGACATCGTAATCCTCGGATGCCCACACGCCTCCATCAAGGAGATCGCTACGCTCGCCCGTAAGCTTGAGGGGAAGCACCTCAAGAAACCCCTTTGGATTTGCACGTCAAGGGCCAACAAGGAGGCCGCGACCCAGATGGGCTTGACGGGGCTCATCGAGAAAGCCGGGGGAAAGGTGGTGGCTGACACGTGCATGGTAGTTTCCCCCATCGAGCGCATGGGGTACAAAACCACCGCCGTGGACTCCGGAAAGGCGGCGAATTACCTGCCCGGTTTTTGCAAGCAGGCGGTTGTGTTCAAGAGCATCGACGAGCTTATCGAAGCTGCGATGAGATGATAAGTCAACCCCGGCGCCTGCGGCGACCTTTGCGAATTTTAGGCTGCTGCCGCTTGGGGCGTGAACGGGAAAAACTTGGCCAAAGTCTTTTTCTTTTACCCTTCGGCGTTTTGGAAGTTGGTGCTTTGGAGGGAGTAATTGCCCTTATCGCCAAAATTATGATTACGGCGGCCAAAAACGTCGCGGTGTACGTCGTCGCCATGTCTATCGCGTATCCGAGTCCAAAGATCGTCGCATTTAAAATTTGAAATACTTTCAAGGTGCTTGCGACCAGTATCGCTAGCGCGACCATCACAGCATAGAATATTCCCTTCTCGATTGTCTTGGAGGTGGGCATGGCGAATCCGATAACCACGCCAAGCAAGGCGAACGGAACTATAACCATGCCCTGCACGCCTGACGAAATTCCGGCTAGGCCGACGGTCAAGCCCACGATCACGGCCAAAACTAAGATCGCGATGATGAGATATATGGCCAAGTTGG
>JBDRCL010000065.1:0-2842 GCA_043821745.1 Methanobacteriota archaeon
CCTTTTTAGTCAACTGGTTGCCCTTTTCAGCAAGCAAAAATTTTATCAGTTTGTGAAGGATCATCAAGCCGAACGTTATTGTAAAGGATATAGCTCCAACCCGCACGCCACAAGACGCTCTTCAATGGCCATCTTGAGCGCTTTGGCCTCTGCTTCGGTTTTGCAGTGAAACACCACATCGTCTGCATAACGCTCAAATGGAATGTCTGAATATTTTCTCTTCATCCATTCATCCAGTGCGTAATGCAAAAAGAGGTTTGCCAGTAAAGGACTGACTACTCCTCCTTGCGGTGTTCCTTTCCCCCGACTGATTCGTGTGCCGTTCTCCAATTGAACAGGCGCTTTTAGCCATCGCTCAACATAGAGCACGATCCACTTGCAATCGGTATGCTTCTTAACAGCGCGCATGAGAAGCTCATGGTCGAGGTTGTCAAAGAATCCTCGAATATCAAGATCGAGCACCCAGTCTTGGCGCCAACATCTTTCCCGCGCTATTCCAAGTGCCTCAATCGCTGACTTATTCGGTCTGTAACCGTAGGAGTCTTTGTGAAAATAAGGCTCCACCTTCGGCTCCAGATACATCTTCACAACCATCTGAGCAATACGGTCGGATACAGTTGGTATCCCTAATGGCCGCATGCCTCCATTTGCTTTTGGAATTTCTACTCTGCGCACTGCTGGTGGGAAGTAACTGCCTGAGGACATTCGGTTCCAGAGCTTGTAAAGGTTGTCTCTTAACTTCACCTCAAAGTCTAGAATCGACTCTTCATCTACTCCGCTAGCACCTTTGTTGGCCTTTACCCGTTTGTAAGCTTTCCACATCACCTGCTTGGAAATCTCAAACGGCTTTGCTTGACTCACTGATTCCTCCCATTTTTTTTTTGGTTGCTCAGTTTGTCCAGCGAGACGATCTAACTCCTTCGCTCCATCTCCATTGCAGAGACTTCACCGCTACTACGAGTTAGTCCGCCACTGTGTTTCGCCTCGGGACTCTCACTCTCGCAGTGTCTCTGCTTGAGTTTCTCCCTTCTCATCGAAACACAGCTTTCCCACGTTCCACACAAGAGCCTGAAGCAAGGTCACGCCACTTCTCTGCCGGAGGCCGTCCAAGCAGTAGGCAGGTTTCTCTTGGACTCTGTTCTGCTTTCCTGGATTAGCGACAAGATCCAGTTTCGACCTCATTTAAGTAGATTTCGACACGTCATCAGTGGTTCGCTTTCGCTCGTCTCCTTGATTCTTAGCTGACATGTTGTTCATGCCTTTTCCTTAACGCTCACGACCCTGGATTTTGGCCAGCGCCGCTTAAGGTGCTTTGAAGCCCATTCCTGCAAATCGGCTTCGAGGAGCCTATCCTCATCTCTCATGCAGCTTTGCGTGGCACACTGTCGCCGTCGACGACCCGCTCCACCAGCGCCTTAAACGCGTAAAGTTCACGCGGCGGTGAGTCCGAGCGGCGGAACGTGTAAACGTCATCCTTCTTTACTGACTCTACGGTTTCACCGGGCTCAGGCTTTCTGATTCCCTTCAGCGGCACGACAACATTAATCTGGAAGCCGACGTCAATCACCGCCGTTTCTTCGACGTCGTGAACGTACTTCGGCGCGAGAATTTTGTAGGTGTACAATGTCCCCCCGCACCGGCGGTTTTAATTGCGGCACTTCACCCGCTGCCGGCCCGGCGGTATCCGCCGTTTTTTCACTTTTCGACCTACGTACATTCCTACGTATGTCGGCTCCTCTGGCTTTTCTCACCTCATCCAGCAATTCGCGTGACGACCAATTATTCTTCACCGCCTGTTTTCCCAAGAGGTTCCTAACATTTTTGTCTTCAATCGGGAGAAGCGCCACATTTTGTGACCAGCTCAATTCAGTCGACGTCGACTGAATTCGATTCTGCTGGTAAAATTTCCTCATTCTTCTCAAATTCACATCTGAAAACCCCCTCCCGAATTTCTCACTCAAGTCTTCGGAGAGCTTTTCAATTAACCCCTCTCCGTACTCCGCCCTGAGTTCATTTTTCTGCTCAACCTGTGAGATTTGTTTCCCGATCTCCCAGTACGCGCGCGTCAATATTGTGTTGGCGTTTGCAACAACTTCGTCCCGCGCCCGCTCGAACGTGCGCGAAATCCCGTCTACCAGCTTTTTGTACGCCGAAACCGCGATTTCTGTAGTCATTTCCCCCCTCCCGTTTTTTTGTTTGGAATAGTTTAATTGAGTGAATCTGATGGCGCAATAGTTAAAAGCGGACAGCTACCTAAAAGTAGCTGTCCGCTTTTTACACTTTTTTCTGCCCTTTTCCTTTTATTTTTCCCTGTAGGGCAAAGCTTTAGCTTTGCAAATTTTGCAGACCTACCCCGCAAGGGGGCGATAAAATCGAAGGTCTGCCCTACGTTTTTTTCTATTCGACGCCGAGCTTTGCTCGCGCAATGACACGTGTTTCTTCTTCCTCTTCATCCTCCACCCCAACCCCGCGAGTCCTAATCCAAACAACACCATCGTCCCCGGCTCAGGGTTTGCGGCAAGGATCGCTTGGCCAGAGAGCAAATAAACCTCTCCGGCATTGGTTCTGCCGCCCGGATCCGCCTGATAAGCACCTATTAACACATCAAGCGCACCGTCAGCGTTAGCATCACCGACACCAAACATCGAATATCCCGCTTGATCATCCGTATCAATTCCGACTATCTTATTAAAATCCCACGCCCCACCGGCTCCGCTTAAGTCAATCTCACTCGCCCACGAAGATCTTCCAAAAATTATGAAGCCGCTTCCGGGAACCGTGGATCCACTGCCAGGCCCAGGCGCGCCTATTAAGACGTCATCATATCCGTCATTATTTATAT
>JBDRCL010000066.1:0-2340 GCA_043821745.1 Methanobacteriota archaeon
TCACTCGTCTCCTCGTGAGAGAATTTTGAGGAGATGGATTGTATATAATTTTCAAAAATATTTCGCATAGTTTACCTCATTAATCCAATGTTATCCTGACGAAGCTTACATCCGAACCGTTGACCTTTCACACGCCTAACGTAGCCTTCAGCTGCGGCGGAACGCCGTCAGCTGAAAGACAAGGTTGGGCGATAAACCGATCGACCTTAATCAATGTCGCTCGGCCAAGAAGGGTCAGGCTGCAAAACGGCGCACCGCGTCTTCGTTCCAATCCACGCCTGTGCCGATGGCGTCGTCAACGATCGCCATGCCTTTGACAACGTGCAGCGGCTCCGCGAGAATGGGGTTCCACCAGTCCGCATACTCTAGCCAATGCGCTGTCGGAGTGCAGCACAGGAGGCGCGCACTGATCTCTGGCCACAGGTGGTTGGATACGCGGAGCCCCTTCGCGTGCGCGAGTGTTGCGGCCCTGAGCCAGCCAGTTACACCACCAATCTTCATCACGTCTGGCATGACAAGGTCCGATGCGCGCGCTTCGATGGCATGCTGCATGTCCAACGTTCCCCACCAGTTCTCTCCGCATTGAATTGGGGTTCGTGCCTCGCGCGCAACCATCGCGTGCCCTGCGTAGTCGTGCGCGAGCGTCGGTTCTTCAACCCACGTGAGGCCCTCGTCGTCGAGAACCCGCAGTCGCTCTACCGCCTCTGTTGGCGTGAGGCATTGGTTGTAGTCCACCATGATGCTCATGTCCGCCCCGGCGGCCTTCCGCATGGCGCGCACAACGGCAACGTCCTCGTGCACCGTCGGGTAGCCGATCTTGGCTTTGATGCCCATGAATCCTCGTGTCGCCCAGTGTTCGGCGGCCTTCGCACACCCTGCCACACCGTCATACCCGACCGCGCCGTAGGGGCGGATCGGCTTCTCCACCCCACCCAACAACCGCACGAGCGGCAGGCTGTGCACGCGGGCCAGCGCATCCCACAGGGCCATATCGATCGCGGCGAGCGCCATACCTACCAGGCCTTGCGTCCCAAGCAAGCGGAAGCGCTTGGCGAGCTGTTGTTCGATTTCGGCAGGCGCCAGTATCTCACCCTGCACTAGAGCCTCGCAATTCCGGATCAGCTCAGCAGTCGGCTTGAGTGCCGCAGGCGTGTAAGTGAACACCATGCTATGACCGCTGATGCCGGTGTCGGTGATCACGTCCGTCAAGACCAGGGGCGACTCTGTAATCACGCCGCTCGCGGTCTGATGCGGTTCTGTCATCGGCACGCGGACCGCTCGCACTCGGAACTCTTGAATCGTCGGCGACGAATCTCTCGACATATCCTCCTCCTCAGATCAGTATGCCCAACGCATTTCTCAGCTGACAGCACCAGAGCGAGGAACGAGCGTTGGTGATGTTCAGCTGAAGAAAAATGTTAGGTCACTTGTATTAATCCAAATTGTATAAATAACAGTCATAAGTTCATATTTTAGAAAATTCTTGGAATAAATCGCCATCGTACTTCTTTCTTATACAGACTGTATTCTTCACCAAATTTCTGAAGTAAAAACTCCTCTTCCTTTAATGCTGTCATAATCCAATGTAATATGGAAACTATGGCTATTATAAAAGTTACAAGAACTCCAAAAGCAAGCGCAATTCCCAAGTTTATGATGATCGCACTCGTGTATAGAGGATGCCGGATTTTTGAAAAAATTCCATTTTTCATTATTTTAACAATATCAGCGGACTTCTCATGAGCCTGCTTGTGATTCTTCTCAGCATGAACATGAAACAACAATCCACTCAAAATCAGTATACCCCCAACAATGTTCAACACTGGGAAAAGGGGTAACTTCGACCATGAAAAAAACAACCCTAATATTCCCGTCCCTATGAGCAGTAAATATTCTATCATTCCACGATAAATTGGATTTGAGAGTAATAAAAAATCAATTAGATTCCCATTCTTCATTTTTCGGTCCCCTGATCATTTAATGAAAGTATCTCTATTTTTCGAGCGACCTAACGCCGTGCTCATTAGCAGCCAGGGCAATACGGAATTTCAAACTGCCAAGGCCGCCTCGCCCTGGCTGTCTAATGCAGCAACTTGTTCGCTTTTACTTTTATATTTTTTGCATATTCAATCGCTTAAAACCGATGCCTGAACGCTCTCCTAAATCCAGCATCTTCTGCCTCTTTGACTGTGAAAGCATAGAATTCACCGGAACGATTTCCAATAATTGTTCTATCGTATTGTTGATCCATGGGTAAATGATATATTTTAGTTTGCCCAGACCCATCATTATTTATGTTGCACTTAATTCTTGGGAATTCTCCGAGAGGCTCGTTTTCTA
>JBDRCL010000067.1:0-6943 GCA_043821745.1 Methanobacteriota archaeon
AGTGGAAGTTCCCTCGAAGGTTTATCCTTCATGTTGATGATGAACTTGTCATCCCTCATGTCGAACTTGGTCACCTCGGAAAGCGGTATTTTGAGGTCTTTCTCCACTACGTTTTTGAAAAAGTTTTCGTACTTGAAGACCCCACCGCAGAACAGGCCGATCCTGAGCTTTATGGCGTCGGAAATATGCGCGTTTTTGGGATTTGACATCTCCATCCTTCTCGACGCAATTATCTGGCACGGGGTCCCGACAACAGCAACCTTACTCCGGTAGTACATGTTGACGGCCTCGTGCAGTCCAAATGATGTCGGGCCGCGTGAGTACTTGGTTCCCGCGCATTCGATCAGCTCGTTCGCCGTGGTCGCTACCCTTACCACCGGTTGCCATGGGGCGTTCTTGGTACCAGTGACGATGGCGGCGTCGATGAACCCGTCTTCAAGTAGTGAGCCGAGAATCGTCGTCACAGCCCCTCCGTCTTGCGCGTGGACTTTGACGTTAGTGTCATTAGTTTCCAAAGAAAACGCTTGAGTGTAAGTGCCGAGGGCTTCGTCCGTTGCAGCTGAGCCGAAGACAGCGGCCTTTAAGCTATTTGGGTCCACCACTTCGGGGCAAGTGCCATAGCAGATGCCGCAGTTGATGCAGACCCCTTTGAGGGCTGGTTTTTCATTAATTCTCTCAAGCGCTTGAACTGGGCAGGTTGCAACGCAACTACCACAGCCTATGCAGTAATCCGGCACCACGACGTCCTTAGACAGGTGTTGCCATACTTTTACCAAGTTATTTCCTCATATGCCCATAGCTATCAGGATTATAAAAAGGCCACTCCACTACCTTTGCCTCGCGTTTTCTTTCGTGGATTTCGATCGCAAGGTTTTCGCCAAATTTAGTTTCCGGGGGGACGAAACCCATTGCTATGCCGCTCTTCAGCAGTGGCGAGAAGGTTCCAGAGGAGACCGAGCCGACTTTAGTCTCGTCCCGGAATATCCCGTGACCGTGCCTGGGTATGCCGGGTTCCAGCATTCTTAGTCCAACCCTGACTTTCTTTAAGCCAGATTTTTCCTGTTCCAGAAGGGCATCGCGCCCTATGAAGTCCCCCTTGTCAAGCTTGACCGCATACTGGATTCTGGCCTCCAGCGGCGATATCTCCTCCGTGAGCTCGTTTCCGTAGAGGCACAGACCTGCCTCGAGACGTGTGCTATCGCGTGCCCCGAGGCCGCAGGGTCTGATCCCGAAATTCTCTCCGGCTTTGAGCATGGCTCCCCATAGCTTCTCCGCTCTTTTTGGATTTGATACAGGTTCGTCCACTAGGAAGAGCTCGAAACCGTTCTCACCTGTGTAGCCGGTCCTGCTCACGAGGGACATGACACCAGCAACGTTTGCCCAGGTCGTCTTGAACCTCTTTAGTTGCGTGAGATCAAAATCAGTTAATTCCTGTAAAGTCCGTAGCGCCTTTGGCCCTTGGAGGGCGAACAAAGTCGTCGTCGAGGTTATGTCTTTAATTTCTGCCCCATCTTTGTTTTTCTCAACGAACCAGCCGCCTATCTTTTCCACGTTTGAGGCGTTACAAACCACGAAGAAATCGCTTTCATCCAGACGGGTGACTAAAATATCGTCCCGCGTTCCTCCACGATCGTTTGTGACAGTTGAGTATTGGCTCTCCCCCACCTCAAGATTTGATACGTCGTTTGTGGTCACGCTCTGCAGAAAACTCAGGGCTTTGGGTCCCTTCACTCTGAACTCTCCCATGTGGCTGGCGTCGAAAAGCCCCACGGCCTCACGCACGGCCATGTGCTCTTCCGCCAAGCTGGTGTAGCTCAACGGCATCTCCCAGCCCGTGAACTCCACGAATTTCGCGCCCAAGGAACGATGCATGTTTGCTATGTGTAGTTGTTTCACCATATCCCAATTTTGATTATCATCAGGTGTTAAATGGTTTTTACGGATTAGTGGAGCGAGAACGTTGGATTCATACTCAATAAATTTTATAGATGGATGTAGAGATAAGGTTTGAGTCGAATGGCCGTCATGGTTAAATTCTTCGCCAACTTCAGAGAAGCCGCCGGTAAGGATCAGGAGCTGGTGGAAGGGCCTGTCGACCTAGCTTCCCTTTTCGACGAGCTCACGCGAAGGTTCGGTAATAAATTTATAAAACAGCTTTACTCACAAAAGGAGCATAAAATCCGAGAGACGGTGAGCGTCCTAGTCAACGGGAAAAGGGCGGACTTACATCACGCTCTTAAAACCCCCCTTAAAGATGGAGATGTGGTGGCGATTTTCCCCCCTGTTGCGGGTGGGAAATAAAAACATGAAGATTAGTAAAATTTTAGCAATTGAATTGGTTGGAAATTTTATTTCAACTTCTGCAGATGCGCGTAAGCGCCTAGTGCTGCTTTAGCTCCTTCTCCGGCTGCCACTATTATCTGCTTTTGCGGGACATTCGTGACGTCGCCTGCTGCGAAGATTCCATCCACGTTCGTTCGGCAGTGCTCGTCGACGATTATCTCCTTTTTCTCGTTTACTGCGACCAGTTCTGCCAAGAAGTCTAGGTTGGGCGTGTAGCCTACTTCGATGAAAATCCCTTGGACATCCAGCGCTTCCCTTTTTCCTTCCCTCTCCACCTGCATGCCGGTCACGAATTTGTCGCCCGATATCTCAAGGACCTTCGTGTCCGTGAGAATTGTCACTTTATCGCTTTGCTCTATCTTCTCCCGCATCACCGCGTCCCCTTTGAGACTGGGTCCAGCTTCAATCAGGTAGATCTTTTTGGCTATTCTCATGAGCTGCAAGGTGGCGTCGAGACCAGAGTTGCCCCCGCCAACGACCGCGACGTCCTTGTCTGGGAATAACGGGGCGTCGCAGGTTGCGCAGTAGGTGACGCCCCTGTTCTTAAACTCTTTCTCGCCGGTCACGTTCAAGGTCCGGAGCTTTGCGCCAGAAGCGATGATCAGTGTCTTTGAATCATAGGTGCCCTTGTTGGTTTGCACCCTGAACCTACCGTCCAACTTCTCGACCTTCGCTACTTCCTCGTATTTCACCCCAACCTTGAATTCGTTCACATGCTCCTCGAATTTTTTCGAGAGCTCCGCACCAGTGACATACTGATAGCCGGTGTAGTTCTCTATTTCGGAGCTTAGCGCTGCCTGCCCGCCTATGTCCTTCGCTAGTATGAGAAAATTCAACCTTTTTCTGGCGGCGTAAATTAAGGCGGTTATCCCGGCAGGTCCGGCGCCGATTATTATGAGTTCGTGCATCTTCTCACCTTGAAGTGGTGACGGGGCATTTCGTTTTTGAGTATGCGCAGATTACACAACAGGTATCTGGAGGCGCTTGGATAAGCTTGTCGCATCCTCCGCACATGTAAAATGGCAGGCATGAGTTTTTCGGTACTTCCATCTCCTGGCAATATCCGTACAGGGGACACTTAATTTCCGTAACCTCCATCGGTTACTCTTCCTACAATTTAAGTGCGTCTTTTATAGCGTCTCGGTTGAAGCCGACAATTATCGCGCCGTTTATATCAAGGACCGGCACTCCCATTTGCCCGGATTTCTCCACCATTTCAGTGGCAGCAGCCCTATCGCTTGCCACGTTTTTCTCCACAAACTCCACGTTGTTCTCTCGCAGAAAGGACTTCACCATCGTGCAGTAAGGACAAGTCGGAGTCGTGTAAACTTTAACCACCGCTTTCTTTTCTTCCACGATATTCCCCGATTAAATAATTCCTTAGCATCTTTTTTAACCCTTGTGTAAAGCCGAAACAACCGATATTATTAAATTGCGCTGAAAAATAGGGCGTTTTCTTGATATTCCTGACAGTAATTATATAATAGTAAAATATAAATACCAGTAATTATTAAATGTTCTCTAACTTAGGTGGTAAATTTGGCAAAAACGGCGGTAAACAAATCAATAGCTGAGATAAACGACCGAATCAAGAGCGGCGATGCTGTGGTTGTCACGGCCGAGGAGATGGTGGAAATCGTAAGGGAGAAGGGCGATGTCCGGGCCGCCAAAGAGGTCGATGTGGTAACTACCGGTACCTTTGGGGCGATGTGCAGCTCCGGAGCTTGGCTGAACTTTGGGCACTCCGATCCTCCCATCAAAATGCAGCGAGTCTGGCTCAACGATGTCGAAGCCTACACCGGCGTCGCAGCGGTCGACGCTTACGTAGGGGCCACGCAGCTGAGCGAGACTAGGGGATTCGATTACGGTGGCGGCCATGTCATTGAAGACCTGGTCAGGGGAAAGGAGATCGAGGTAAGGGCCACAGCTTACGGCACGGATTGTTACCCGCGCACCGAGCTTGAGACGACGGTCACCAAGGATGACATAAATCAGGCGGTGCTTTGCAACCCCCGGAACGCGTACCAGCGGTATGTCGCGGCGACCAACTCCCGCGATGAGACGATTTACACTTACATGGGGACGTTGCTGCCAAAATACGGCAACGTCACCTACTCGGGGTCAGGAGTGCTGAGCCCGCTGAATAAGGACCCGAATTACGAGACAATAGGGGTGGGGACGCGCATCTTCCTCGGAGGCGCCCAAGGCTACATATTCTGGGAAGGGACCCAGCATGCTCCGGCGAAGACATTGGGGACCGTAATGACAGTGGGAAACCTGAAGGAGATGGACGCGCGCTACATTCGCGGAGCCAAGGTCGAAAAATACGGCACGACCCTATACGTCGGCTTGGGGATCCCGATACCGATAGTAAACGAGCGAGTTGCGAGGACGACGGGAGTCGGCGACGATGAGATAAAGACCAGCCTCACGGACTACGGCGTCCCGAGGAGAGACCGTCCATTGGTAAGGGAAGTCACTTACGCCGAGCTGAAATCGGGAAAGGTAAAAATCGGGGACAAGGAAGTACCCGTCAGCCCTCTGAGCAGCCTCAAGCGGGCGCGGGAGGTAGCTGGTGTCCTCAAGAAGTGGATAACGGACAAACAGTTCTTCATTTCCCAACCGGCGGAGAAATTGCCAACAGACCAAGTGTTCAAGCCGATGAAACAGGCCGCAGCCCTGCCGTTCGTTAAGGACCTGATGACCAAAAAAGTGGTGGTGGCAAAGCCAACTGACTCAATTGCGAGAGCTGCAAAGGTATTGGCGGCGCACTCATTTGACCATCTGCCAATAGTGGGCGAAAATGGAAAGTTGGTGGGCATAGTGACCTCGTGGGATATTGCCGTGGCCGTCGCGACCAAGAAGAAGAAGTTGTCCGACATAATGACGTCCAAGGTCATCACCATCTCGGAGGACGAGCCGATAGACCTGGTCGCCAGGAAGCTCGACAAGCACGGGATTTCAGGCGTCCCTGTCGTCGGTCCAAAGGGCGAGATTAAGGGAATTCTGACAAACGATGATATATCGAAACTGTTGAGGAGGAGATAGACATGGCCAGAAAAATATTCCTGAATTATACAGCCGATAAGGTCGAGGAGCCGATCTTGTCAACGGTGATCAGGGATACCGGACACGCATTCAACATACTCTATGCGGAGTTCGGCTCTCGCGGCGGAGAAATCCTGCTCTCGGTCGATGCGCCCGACAAAGAGGTGGACAAGGTCATAGGGATGTTCAAGAAAAAGGGCGTGCAGGTCAAGGAGGTCAAGCACGCGATCAATCTCGACCGCGATTCGTGCGTCGACTGCGGTGCCTGCCTGTCGTTATGTCCGAGCGGGGCGATCCAGGAAACCAAGGATAGGACAGTGGAGCTCGACGAGGACAAGTGCGTCTACTGTGAGCTCTGTGTGCCGTCCTGCCCGGTGAATGCACTGAAGTTACCAAAGTTCTAGGTGGTCCCGACGTTCAATCGGACTTGGTCGTTTAAGGAGACCAATCTCCGCATAAAGTGCGATGTCGAGCGGGCGATGGATGCAGCGGTTGAGGCCAGCCTTCAAGCTAGGCGTGATATTGAGAAGCTGATATTGAGATGCCCCGATTTCCGGTGGTCGCTGGAGCCCGTGAAGCTCAGTGGACAGCACCCTCGAATCATAGACTTCATGCTCAGGGCCGGGGAGGCCGCGAGCGTGGGGCCGTTCGCCGCAGTCGCCGGCGCCATCTCGCAGGTGTCAGTCGAGGCCGCGCAGGAGGCCGGCGCCAAAAACGTGGCGGTCGAGAACGGCGGTGATATAGCCATAGCCGGCGGCCAAGACTTTCGTGTCGGGGTCTTCGCCGGCAAGGCTGAAGGTTCAGGTAAATTGGGTTTCCTCGTCAAACGGGAGGAGCTGCCGATAGGCATATGCACGAGCTCCGGGACAGTAGGCCACTCGCTGAGCTTCGGGTGGGCCGATGCTGCTGTCGCCGTCGCCGATGACGCCGCGATAGCGGACGCCGCCGCGACGTCGATAGGTAACGCCGTTGACGGGGATGACATCGAGCAATCTGTCAAGCGGGGACTTGACAGGGCAAAACAGATCCCGGAAATTCGCGGCTGTGTGGTCGTTAGGGGGAAGCACATCGGCACCTGGGGGAAGCTTCCCGAGTTGCTTAGAGTCGAGCCCGAATCTCGTGAGATTTCGAACACATCGGAACAATACAAGGACTACGGGATGGACCTGACGCCTGTTTTGTAGATGAAAATTAAACCTTGGTAAGACTGAGTCCGATTTCTATCTGAGGCGTAAGCGAGCCGCTCATCAGGCACGTTGATATTCAATGGTTTTGACAGGGAACTTGAAAACATGAAAATAAAGGGACACTTGTTCTGCGCGTAGATGGTTAGGTTCTAGTGGCGCTTAAGCCTACATTCCTGAGAGGAATAATTATATCTATTAATTATTACCCAAAGATATATATACCCCAATTGCCATAACAACGTTATAAGGGGAGTATAATGACAAAAAGAAGATTGGATACAATCGCGCTGCACGCGGGACAGGAGTCTCCCGATCCGGCGACGGGAGCTCGGGCCGTGCCCATATATCAGACCACTTCTTACGTT
>JBDRCL010000068.1:0-24700 GCA_043821745.1 Methanobacteriota archaeon
ATCCTGGCGGCCCCACCAAAGTTTAGATTTTTTACAAAAGCGACAAACAAAAATGGAAGTATTTTAAATCTCCCGAACTATGTCGAATGGGCGATAAGCGTGCAGAAGCTAACGATAAAGAAAATCATCGGTCGGAAGATATTGGACAGCCGTGGCAACCCGACGATAGAGGTCGAGGTGTATGTCAGAGAAGGCAACAAGATTTCGTTCGGCCGAGCAGCTGCTCCCAGCGGAGCGAGCAGGGGTAAGTTCGAGGTAGTTGACTTTCCCAAAGGCGGGGTGGGCAAGGCCGTTGAAATAGTGCAGAACATTGCCCCAAAACTTGCGAAGGTTAACGCATTTGATCAAGCTATGATTGACCAGGCTCTACATGAGATCGACGGGACCCACAATATGGCCAAGCTTGGGGGCAACACCACGGTTGCGGTTTCGATGGCTGTCGCAAAGGCGGCGGCTTCGGCCAAGGGTCTCCAGCTTTACCGTTATTTAGGTGGGGAGAAAACTCACGAACTACCTTATCCATTGGGCAACGTCATAGGAGGTGGCAAACACGCCGGTGGAATGACGCCGGATATCCAAGAGTTTCATGCCATTGCAGTGGGCGCGAAGAGATACAGCGTCGCTTATTTCGCCACGGCAAAGGTCCATAGGAAGGTGGCCGAGCTGCTCAAGGCGGCCAAAAGCAACTTCACCGGCGGGAAGGGCGACGAAGGCGCCTGGGCCCCGAACATGTGCAACGAGGGCTGTCTCGAGTTACTTGCGGAGGCTTGCGAGTCGATAGGAGCTGAGGTGGGCTTCAAAATAATGCCGGCGTTGGATGTAGCTGCGAGTAGCTTCTATGACGCTGAAAAGGAGCTGTACGTTTACAAGCGGGAGTCGGTGATGAGGGACGAAGGTGAGCAGATGGACTTCATCGTTGACATGATAAAGAAGTACAATCTCTTCTACGTCGAGGATCCGCTTCAAGAGGAGGATTTTGATGGCTTTGCCGAACTGACTAAAAAGGTCGGCAAAGATTGTCTCATATGCGGCGATGACCTCTTCGTGACGAATGTCGAGAGGATTAAGGAGGGTATTAAGCTCAAGTCAGCAAACGCCGTGTTGATCAAACCCAACCAGATAGGCACCCTGACCGATACCTTTAAAGCTGTGGAGCTGGCTAAACGAAGTAAATACACGCCGGTTGTCTCACACCGCTCTGGAGAGACGACGGACAACACGATTGCGCACCTTGCGGTCGCTTGGAATTGTCCGATGATAAAGACCGGAGTGGTCGGCGGTGAGCGAATCGCTAAGCTTAATGAACTAATCCGCATAGAGGAAGAGTTGGGAAATAAAGGAAGAATGGGTAGATTGAGATGAACGAAGCAGAATTTGGCGAGGGCGCGGTAGGGCTGATAGAGTTCGACTCCTACCTGTCAAGCGGCGTCCACATAGGCACTAGGCAGAAGACCGGAGCGATGAATCCGTTCATTTATCGTGCCAGACCGGATGGATTGTACGTTTTGGACGTCAGGAAGACTGACGAGCGAATAACGGTCGCTGGCAAGTTCTTGGCCAAGTTCAACAAGTCCAAGGTCATCGTTGCGTCCGCCCGGCAGTACGGGCAGAGACCGGCGCAGTGTTTCTGTGAGGTCACTGGGACGACGGCGATGGTCGGCAGGTTCATCCCCGGAACTTTCACAAACACTCACTACAAGGGCTATCTTGAGCCTGAAGTCCTTATTATAGCGGACCCAATCGCAGACGAACAGCCCCTGTGCGAGGCGGCTCAGGTTGGCATCCCCGTGGTTGGTCTTTGTGACACGGACAACGAGACTGCAGACGTGGACTTTATAATCCCAACTAACAACAAGGGGCGCAAGGCTCTTGCATTAGTTTACTGGCTTCTAGCTCGACAGATTCTGAGGGAAAGAGGGGAGTTGTCACCAGACCAGCCGTTCGGAGTCCAGGTTGAGGAATTCGAAACGAAGGCTGGCGGTGAATGATTGAGGCCACCTGTAGTTGCAGGTCAGTTTTACGCTGGCACGAGATTGGAATTGTTGAAACAAATTGATCAGTGTTACACCAACCAACACGGACCGGGAAAAACACCGAAGTTGAAGGCCGGGACGAGGAAATTGATTGGCTTGGTTTCTCCACACGCAGGTTACATGTACTCCGGGCCCGTCGCGGCGCACGGTTTTGCCCGCATGGCCGAGGACGGCTGTCCAGGATCTGTTGTTATAATTGGGCCCAACCATTCTGGTGCGGGTTCGGGTGTTTCGATAATGACGTCAGGCAAATGGAGCACTCCTCTGGGAAATATCAAAATCGACGAGGAACTGAGCGATGGGATAAAAAGTGCCACCGATATCATCGACATCGACATGATGGCCCACGCCTACGAGCACTCGATTGAGGTGCAGCTCCCTTTCCTGCAGCACCTATTTGATGAGAAGTTCAAGATAGTACCAATTTGCATGATGTTACAAGATGAAAGAACAAGCGTTGAAGTCGGCGATGCCATAGCCGAGGCTGCCGTTGGTAAAGATGTTGTTATCTTGGCGTCCACGGATTTTACCCATTACGAGTCGCAAAATTCCGCTATGGGGAAGGACAAAAAGGTGATAAACAAAATATTAGCAATGGACCCGATAGGCGTAGTGCGAACGGTTGATGAGGAAGAGGTAACGATGTGTGGATACGGCCCGGTTTCAGCGATGCTGCAAGCCGCGAAAAAACTAGGGGCAAAAAAGGCGGAGATTCTGAAGTACGCGACTAGCGGCGATACGTCTGGTCCTATGGAGCATGTCGTCGGCTACGCTTCGATAGCGGTATCAAGGTGATGTCATGAAACCACTGATCGTAAAATTAGGCGGTAGCGTAATCACGGACAAAAGAAGACATTCGGTCGTTAAAAAAGCGGTTTTAAAGAGGCTCGCCTGCGAGTTGACGGCGGTTAAAGGTCCTCTCGTGGTTGTACATGGCGGTGGCTCCTTCGGACATCCGTTAGCATCCAAGTATAAGATAGCGGAGGGCTACAGGAGCAAGAGCCAGTTGATGGGGGTGTCGCTCACACATCGGGCTATGGAGCTTTTGAATTATTACGTGGTAGAGGCCCTACAAAAAGCTGGCATCCCCGCGATGGCGGTAAAACCATCAAGCTGTACGGTTTTAAACAAAGGCAGAATTGAATCGATGGATATCGATCCGATAAAAAGAATGGTTGCCCTGGGGCTCGTCCCAGTTCTTTATGGCGACGTGGTTTTGGACGTTAAAAGTGGGGTAAAAATATTGTCCGGCGACCAAATAGTCTCCTACCTCGCGAGGAAACTTGGCGCGTCCAAAGTCATAATGGGGGCCGATGTCGATGGAGTTTACGTAAGTCTCCCGAAAGGAAACAAAAAGGCCGAGCTTGTGCGGAAGATAACTCCGGCGGACATAAAGTTGGTACGTTCGTTGGGCGCCGCAGGGACGAAGGATGTCACCGGCGGGATGAGGAGTAAAGTGTTGGAGTTACTCGAGCTGGCCAAGCTGGGCATCGAAGCAAAAATAGTAAATGCAGCCAAACCAAATATCCTCAGGGAAGCTATTCAAGGTAAACGCGTCATAGGTACGACAATATATGGAAGGGATTGAAATGACAGGCAAAACAAGCGGTAGGAAAACTGATCATCTGAACATATGTCTGAAGGAAGCCGTTGAGGGTATTTTCAAGAGCACTGGTTTCGGTGATGTTGAGTTCGTACATAGAGCCATCCCCGGGATTGATTTCAAAGATGTTGATTTGGGCACTTCTTTTTTGGGTTCCAAATTAAGCGCACCAATAATGATAACCGCTATGACGGGAGGGAGCGCGCTTGGTAAGAAGTTCAACTCGGTTTTCGCTTCTGCCGCTCAGGATTTAGGCATAGCCTTCGGCGTTGGCAGCCAAAGGGCGGCCATCGAGAAACCGAAGCTAGTGGAGACATTCAATGTGAGGAGCGTTGCGCCGGATGTATTTCTCGTCGGCAACCTCGGGATGTCACAGCTGACTCAGGGCTACGGCGTGGCCGAGACGCGTAAAGCTGTTGAGATGATTGATGCCGATGCGCTTTCCATACACATGAACTCGTTGCAAGAGCTCGTACAGCCAGAAGGAGAGCCCATATATAAGGGCGCTGTGGAAAAGTTCTCCAAGGTTTGTAAGGGGCTGGATGTGCCCGTCATCGCGAAAGAGACGGGTTGCGGGGTCAGCTCCGAGGTTGCCAAGGAACTTGTTGGAGCCGGAGCTTCAGCGATTGACGTCAGCGGTGCAGGTGGCACTTCTTGGGCGGGAGTCGAAACTCTCAGAATTCCCGGAGGGTCTGCCGTCGGGGTAACTTTCTGGGACTGGGGCATACCCACGGCGGTTTGTACGGCTGAAGTCGCGGCAGCGGTAAGAGTCCCGATAATATCCAGCGGCGGCATACGTTCTGGCCTCGACGCGGCAAAGGCACTAGCCATTGGCGCAGATATGGTGGGCGTCGCTCTACCAGTTCTACGCGCCGCGCAAAAGGGCAAAGCGGCGACTGTGGGTTTGCTTCGGGACTTCATGGCGGAGCTCAAGACCGCGATGTTTTTGACAGGATGCAAGCGGATAGCTGACTTGCGCAGTGTCGATTTAATATTAAAAGGAAGGACTCGTGAATGGCTTATGGCTCGCGGTGTTAACCTGGAAAAGAAGGGCAGGGTAAAGAGATGACGGTCGAAATACTTCCGGTCGGAGGCCTCGGCGAGGTCGGCAAGAACATGACTGCTTTGGGGTTCAATGGAAATTACATCATCATCGACATGGGGATAAGGCTCGACAGCATCATGGCGTTCGAGGACGCGGAGATAGGGAAGATGAGCCGCGAGGAACTCATAAACATAAACGGAATCCCCGATGACAATATCCTCCGCGGCCGAAAGGTTAAGGCGATCGTGCTCACTCACGGTCACCTAGACCATATTGGTGCGGTTGGCAAGCTTGCGTACGCCTACGATGCCCCGATTTACGGCACGCCTTTCACGATCGAGCTCACAAAAAGATTGCTGCGCGAGGAAAGCGGTTTCAAGATGAAGAACGAGCTGATTCCCGTAAACCTAAAAGATTCCGTGAAAACCCACGGGATCGAGATTGAGTTCATACCTGCCACACACAGCATACTCCATACTGCGTTTGTCCTGGCTAAAAACGGCGGGGATTCCGTGCTTTTTGCCAGCGATTTCAAGTTGGACGAGCAGCCGCTGCTGGGTGAAAAGACCGACAGGGCCAGGTTGAAGCGTTTGGCTAGCGAAGGCCTTCTCGCTGCGTTTGTGGGTGCCATAAGGATGGACGAGCAGGGGCCCACACAATCCGAGGCTCATGCGCGTGACATGCTGAGGGAGGTCATGACCGAGGCTAGCTCTGGCAACGGCTTGGTAATAGCTACAACATTTTCTTCACACATCGTCAGGCTGAAGTCGATAGTCGACCTTGCGTTTGAAATCGGCCGAACTCCTGTGTTAGTCGGACGTTCGCTTCGAAACTACTGCACGGCGGCGATGGACGTGGGGTTGGTGGACTTCCCTCCGGAGCTCAGCATCCACGGACGCCCGAACGCGGTACAAAACCTACTCAGGGATATAGGGAGGTCGCGCAGCGATTTCGTGCTCATATGTACGGGACACCAAGGCGAACCCACTTCAGTTATGTCGAGGATAGCGAACGGGCAGTTGCCTTTGGATGTCAAGGACGGGGACGAAGTAATCTTCTCTGCGAGCGTCATACCGAATCCGATAAATGTGTCCAACAGGGAGCTGCTTGAAACGAAGCTTCGTGCCAAAGGCGCGCACATCTACCGCGGAGTCCATGTTTCAGGCCACGCTGGCAGGGTGGACACTTCTGAGTTCTTAGATATGATAAAGCCCAAGAACCTAGTCCCATGCCACAGCACCTCTGACAAGCTTAGGTCGATGGTCGAGCTCGGCAGGGAGTTGGGATATACCGACGATCACCTGCATCAGCTCAGGAATGGCACTTCTCTGAGGTTGGGTGACTGATTTGGACGTGCTGAAATATCTTGAAGGATGTGCGGGCTTGGTGGAGCGCGAGATCAATCGCTGGATTCCCAGGGATATCGAGCCGGAGGTCATGGCGAAAGCCACGCGGCATTTGATCGAAGCCGGTGGAAAGCGCCTGCGCCCCTGTTTAGCGTTGACCGCGTGTGAAGCGGTTGGCGGGAAACGAGATGACGCAATTGAGACAGCCGCGGCGCTGGAGCTTTTTCACAACTTTACGCTCATTCATGACGACATAATGGATCACGACGATTTCAGGAGAAACGTCAAGACAGTGCACGTACTTTGGGGCGATCCAATCGCGATAATTGCGGGCGACGCCCTTTTCGCGAAGGTCTTCGAGGCAGCCGCGGCGAACGCAAACAGGCTCAAAATGAGCGGCGAAAGGACGGTAGAGCTTTTCAACATATTGAGCAGGGCAAGCTTCGAGCTCTGCCAGGGGCAAGTGCTTGACATGATATTCGAAAATCGCGACGAGGTCACGGAAGAGGATTACATGCATATGATCAGCGGGAAGACCGGTGCATTGACGGAGGCGGCCACGAAGGTCGGCGCTTTACTGGGGAATGCCAATCAGAAACAGTTCGAGGCGCTCGCCAGCTACGGGCGTTTGATAGGCGTAGCTTTCCAGATACAGGATGACGTGCTAGGCGTCTGGGGCAAACAGGAGAAGTTCGGAAAGCCAATAGGGAGCGACATAAGGGAGGGCAAAAGAACCCTGATTCTAGTCAGGGCTTTGGCGACGGCTCCTGAGGGTGCCAAGAAAACCTTGCTTCAGGCGTTCGGAAAAAGCAAGGCAACCGACGCGGAGATAAAAAAGGCGATAGAGGCACTCAAGAGTGTCGGCGCAATCGATTATGTCGCGGAGCGAGCCCATAAGCTAGTCGCGGATGCAAAACTAAAACTTGAGGTTTTACCTGATTCGGATGCCAAGGAGGCCCTGCTCGGGCTTGCGGATTTCGTCGTGGAGCGGGAGTTCTGATAGCTTGTCGCGCAGATACGATCACGTTTTAATTTCTTTGGTCAAAGAGTGAAAAGCTTCGGAGGTGATGAGGATGGAGGATGTTAGGAGAGCAGTTCTGAGATGGGCCCTTGCCAACGCCACGGAACACAAGGGGCAAGCCAGCTCGAAGGCAGTCTTGGGCAAAATTCTCGCCGAGTTACCTGGCTGGAAATCGAAAATAGCCGAGCTGTCGATTGTTGTCGACAAGATTGTGGATGAAGTGAACAGTATGGGTCAGGAAGAGCAGCAGTTCCAAATAAAAAAAGTCGGCATGGTGGAGAAGCCGAAAGTCGAGGAGCGGCGCGGTCTACCAGATCTACCAGACTTGGATAAACACGCGACAATCACTACTAGGTTCGCCCCCAACCCAAATGGGGCTCTCCACATAGGACATATACGGGCAGCACTCCTCAGCCACGAGTACGCTCGCCGCTACAAAGGCAAGTTCATACTCCGCTTTGAGGATACGAACCCAGAGAATGCCATGATTGAAATGTACGAGCTAATCAAGCGAGACCTCAGATGGCTTGGACTCAGTTGGGATGAGGAGCACGCTCAATCCGACCGTATCGAGCTTTACTACAATTATGCCGAGCGGCTCTTTAAAGAGGGGAAAGCATACGTGTGCGTTTGTGATGTTGAGCGTTTTAGGGAGCTTCGCGACGCATGCGAGCCATGCCCGTGTCGGGACCTTCCGGCTGGGGAGCATCTGAGCCGATGGGAAAAGATGCTGGCGGAGGGCTATGCGGAGGGCGAAGCTGTCGTCAGGATAAAAACAGATATGAAGCACCCCAATCCGGCCGTGCGGGACTGGCCAGCACTTCGCATAGTTAAGAAGCCTCATCCAAGGTTGGGGGAGAAATACCCAGTTTGGCCTCTTTATAATTTTTCAGCTGGAATAGATGATCACGAGATGGGCATAACCCACGTGTTCCGTGGTAAGGAGCACGAGGTGAACGAGCATCGCCAGAGAGTAATGTATGAGCACCTGGGGTGGCGATATCCGACCGCAGTACAGTACGGACGCTTATCAATGCCAGGCGTGGAACTCAGCAAAACTCAGACGATGCAGTTGATCAAAAGCGGCAAGATGAATGGTTATGATGACGTCAGGCTTGCGACAATAGCCACTCTTCACAGGCGCGGGTTCTTGCCTGCGACCATCAGGCAAATGATTTTAGACATAGGGATAACGCCGGTCGATGCCTCACTTAGTTGGGAAACCCTCTGCGCATACAACAGGAAATTCTTGGATATGTCGGCAAACCGGTACTTTTTCGTGGCGGATCCTGTCAAGCTGTTGGTTCACAACGCGCCGAATTTGAGGGAGGCACATTTACGCTTGCATCCCAGTAAGCCCGAGGTTGGGGAGCGCGTCATCCCGTTGACGACCGAGGACGATTCCCTTGTGTTCCACCTATCGCGAGATGATGTTGCATCCTTGAAAGTCGGCGACGAGTTTAGATTGAAGGACCTGATGAACGTTGAGCTGAAAAAGAAGAATTTGGTGTTGGAGGCGGAATTCCGCGGTCTAGAGGTATCAGATGTGCCCAAATTTCAATGGGTTTCCGCCAGCGCGGCCGAGCTTGACGTTATTAAACCTGATGCGACCTTGGAACACGGGCTAGTTGAGCCCTCAGTTACAGGTCTGAAGGTCGACGACATAGTGCAGCTGGAAAGGTATGGTTTTGTGAGGATCGACGCAGTGCAACCGAAGCTGGCCGCCGTTTACGCCCACCGATAGAACATTCGTTAGCCAAAGGCGGTCCCACTAGGTTTTTAAACAAGCATACAACAGTCTTTTATCCGTAGCCTGTATAATAAATAATTACCAAAAACCGTTGAATGATGAGGTCTAATCTGAAGGAGGTGTTTGGAGTGGCCAAACCAATTTACGTACGCTTCGAGGTCCCGAAGGACTTGGCTGACAAGGTGTATGAGGCAGTCGAGGTTTCCAGGGATACTGGGAAGCTCAGGAAGGGCACGAACGAGGTTACCAAAGCTATAGAGCGCAAGCAAGCGGTGCTTGTCGTGATTGCCGAGGACGTCGAGCCTGCTGAGATCGTCGCTCATCTCACTCCGCTTTCTGATGAGAAGGGGATACCATATGTTTACGTCCCCAGCAAGCGGGAGTTGGGAGCAGCTGCGGGCTTGGATGTGGGTACATCGGCGATAGCGATAGCCGAGGCCGGGCAGGCTACACCTGTTGTGCAAGAGATAGTGCAGCGCGTAAAACAACTTAAGAAGTGAGCAGAATGCCAGCCGAAGCAGATCTAGGCTTTTCCGCCGAGATAATTGAGATACGAGCTCGTACCGGGGTTACCGGCGAGATAATGCAGGTAAAGTGCAGGGTACTTGAGGGTCGCGACAAGGGGCGCATCATAACACGCAACGTAAAGGGCCCTGTCCGGATGGGTGACATCTTGATGCTTAGGGAGACCGACCGCGAAGCCAAGGAAATAAGGGTGCCATAAATGCCGGTAGCTCGAAAGTGTTCCTTTTGCGGCGAGCGAGTCGAACCTGGCACGGGACTCATGTTAGTCAAGCGCGATGGTTCGGTAATGTTCTTTTGCTCAAGCAAGTGCAGGCGCAACTCGGCGCTTGGTCGCAAGCCCGTTCGTATGAAGTGGACCCAGCGTTATAAGCAGACGGGTGGGAAAGCTTGAACGAGCAGACCTTTGTAATGATAAAGCCAGACGGAGTAAGGAAGGGGCTTATCGATGAGATAGTCGCTCGCATCAAGCGAACTGGTTTGAAGATAACTTCTATGCGCCGCATGAAGTTAGACCGTGAACTTGCTGATAAACTTTATTCCGTTCATAAGGAGAAACCTTTCTTTGAAGGATTGGTCAACCACGTTCTTTCTGGGGAAGTTGTGGTGATTGTTGTGGAAGGAGAGCAAGTGATATCCACGATACGCGAGCTAAACGGGGCAACAGATCCAGCCAAGGCTTCGAAAGGGACGATACGAGGCGATTTCGCTTCCAGTATAACTGAGAATATTGTGCACGCTTCGGACTCACTCGAAAGCGCAAATCGTGAGATTTCGATATTTTTTAGAAATCGTTGTTTTACCTGATTTAATCGAGTAAAACAGGTTATCTCAGCAGGATTCAACCACCCGCAAGTGGCACGATTCTTATAACTTTCTTGCTGTCAACGTTTACAAATCCGAAGCGTTCTGCATATATTTTGCTACCCTTTACATAGACTCCATTCCCCAGAACATAGTCTCCTTTTTTTGCAAGTTCAGTCCCAGGGGATACCCAAACGTAATCCGTTTCCGACTTGGGAAATCTAGTCAACTTTTTTGTTTTTGTCTTCGGATTTGTCATGTATGTTTCAATTAAATTTAATACGGACGTTTAAATCAATATGTCCGAGCTTTCCAAATCCTTGTTTTTTAAACAAGATAATAATATACAGAACCCAGAATGGAACACCATTCCAGGTTCTATCTCCGACAAATATTTGTTTCTATGGGCTTGGTAGATATGCTTTTGATAGATCTACCCCTCTGTCAAGCAAGAACTTGCAATACTTATCGTAGAGTTCTTTCCACTCTTTCTTTGGTTGTAAAGTCACTATGTCGAAGCATTCCGTGAACGGAACGCCAATGGGTGGACTCATTAACTTATCCTCGAATTTAGGAATGAGTTCGTTTGCTATTTCATTCGCCAATTTTCTGTCAATGCCAGCGCTGGCTCTCATGACCTCTGCGGCGTACTTGTTTTCCACACCGCTCGTATAGTTTGCGTATCTGCCGCCAGCCGAACGTACTCCTTCCGAGAAGGAATAACCGGACACGCCGGCGTTCATCGCGGATACGGTTACTTCCTGGAGCAACATTTCAGTGCCCGGACCAGATACGGGGTTTACAACAGCACCTGGCAACAGATGAGTGTTCCTGCTGATTGCCTGTGCGCTGACGCTGCTGGCCCAAACCGTTTCGCGGCCAGAGTTGCTGGCATCCCTGGTGTTCAAGCAGGGCACATATTGGAACGATGCTTGGTGCACTGGAACCAAGAGACAGGCTGCGGCCACCGATGTGAGGGCGGCTCCCTCTGGAGGTCCTGCGAATCCACCTATGAAGGAGAAGTGTCCTCCGTAGACGTAGGTCTCGCAGTTGATGAAGTGCGCAACCTTGTGTAGTAACGTGTAATCAGTTTTCAGTTCGGATGTTGCCAGCGCCACGTTCAGGTTGTTTTTAGGATCCGCACCACCGGGCACGCCAACGCCACCGAAATTACCGTATTCTGTAGGCGCTGAGCAGCCTCCCTGTGCGGTCATCATGGGCCTGTTGATTGTCTTCAGTGCTTCTCTCTGCAGCCTGGCCTCGTAATTTCCGGCTAGCGTCTCGTATGGCGTCCTAGATCTTATTGGTCTCCCATATATGGATTTTAGTGTTCCCGGGATTGTCGCATCGATTACTTTGTACTGCGCGTTCGCCATCGTCACAGGTACGTATAGGTTTTCGTCGAGGGCCATGCCAAATGCTCCGAGCCAGGGTGAAATGTGCTTTCCGTCGCTGGGTCTCCTCGCCACGACTTTAAAACTGTCCTTGCCGCCACCTAATTTCATCTCGTCGGGCGCGTCGTTGAGGCTTTGCCGCAGCTCTTCTTCTGTGAACTTTATCACGCGGTCCGTTGACATGCAGAGCATACCAACTTCGACTGCAAGCTCAAATCCAGCTTTCCAGAATTTGTCAGCTAAGCCATCATCAGTGTTTATTGGATTTTTTATGTCAATGGTTTTTTCCAAGCCGTGTTCTTTTAATTTTTCTCTTACTTTACCTGCTATTATTTTCAAGTCCCAATCTTTTAGTTTGCGCACCTCTCCTGTATGCGCCCGGTCCAGAATGTCTAAAAATTTTATGTACATTTTTATCAGACCTTTATAATGGGTTTTTTAACGGCTTTGTCTTGCATCAGTGTGTTGGCGACCTCGATGGCATGGACCACCATTCTGCCATAGCCGTCCGCTTTGATTTCCCTGACCCAGTCCTCGGTGACCGGCCCGCCTCCGACCATTATCAGATACTTGTTCCTAGTTCCCGAATCTTCTAGGTACTTTATAATGTCCCTTTGGTACTCCCTCGATGGTGTCATCAGAGTGGACACGGCGATTATGTCAGCTTTCACTTCTTCAGATTTTTCTATGAACTTGTTCGGCGGCACGTCGTGTCCGAGGTCGTAAACGTCGTAGCCGTTCGTGGTCAACATGGTGGCGACGATGGTTTTTCCTATGTCGTGGATGTCTCCCCAAGCAGTCCCGATAACGATTTTCCCTTTTGATGTTATTTTTTTATCCGTCCCGACTTTAGCCAAAAGGACCCCGTTTGCCCTTTTCATGGCCTCAGCTGCCAGCATTATCTCTGGCAGGTAAATTTCCATCTTTTCGAACTTGTCCCCGACTGCTTTCATGGCTTTTGTCAGGGTTTCCGTGATAACTTTCACTGGATCCATTCCGGCTTCAATCGTTTTCTTTGCCAGTTCTTCCGCTTTTTCTTCCTCGCCGTTCATTACAGCATTCATCAAATCTTCAAGTAGTTTTTCCATCTTATCGTAACAAACTTTTCACCGCCGCTATTAAAGTTTATGTTCGCAGATTTTTGAAAATAACTCGGCCAACTATCGATAGTTAAATATGACTTGCCTTTAATCTTAAAATGATGGTCGACGACTGTAGAAAATTCCTGAGCGAGCTTGAGAAAAAAAAGAAGCTCAAAAAAATAGAAGTCCCGGTTGACAGAGACTGGGAGATCAGTTGCGTAGCAAGGCTAGCAGCGGAATTCCCGCCCAATGATAGGTTTGGAATCTTGTTCAATAATGTCAGAGGTTCTAAACACCCTGTCCTGATAAATGCGTTTGCGTCCCGTGAGATGTACGCAATAGGTCTTGGGACTACGGTTGAGGGTATCCAGGACGCATGGCAATCTGCCCTTCAAAGGCCCTTGGAACCGGAATTGGATGATTCCGGGTCATGCAAAGACAACATCTTGATTGGCAATGAAGTTGATCTCAATATTTTTCCCCACATAGTTTCGACCCCTCAGAGGGATCCAGCGCCGTACATCACAGCTGGATGCGTCGTCACTAAAGATCCTGAAACAGGTTCAAGAAACGTTGGAATTTACAGGCTCATGGTGAAGGGCAAGCACAAGTTGGGGATACACATAGCCCCTACTAACGACGGGGCAACGATTTACTCGAAACATGAAGAAAGGGACAGCCCCATGGAAGTTGCGATAGCTATTGGGGCGCCCCCAGCTGTTTGCATGGTCGGCACCACAAGAGTGCCTTTTGGTACGGATGAGCTGGCAGTTGCAGGTGCATTGGGGAAATCCCCGCTCAAGATTGTAAAATGCGAGACTGTGGACCTTGAGGTTCCGGCGAATGCGGAAATTGTAATAGAGGGTGAAGTCTCGCCAAAGTTCAGGGAGCCGGAAGCACCGTTCGGGGAATTCTATGGCTATATGGGCGACAAGGTCATGAACCCGGTGATCAACGTGAAGGCGATTACCTATAGAAACAACCCAATTTATCATGTACTTTTACAGCAGACAACGCCATGCGAAGGTACTCTGATGAAGGATTTAGGGATGGAGGCCGTTCTCATTAGAACTTTCAAGAATGTTGGGATTTTAGGGGTCACTGGCGTCCACTTGAGGGAAAGATCGTCCGGGGAGTGTTTGGTAGTTGGAATTAAGAAATTTTATCACGGGCACGTGCAAGCCGTAGCTCAAGCCTGCATGTCGGCTTTCCCGATTTTGCTTAAGCAAATAATAGTTGTCGATTGGGACTGCAACATTTTCGATTGGGCCGATGTAGAATGGCGAATGGCCGCTTGTGTGCAGCCAGATAGGGACGTTCAAATATTTACCAACTGCGCGGCGAGCGCTCTTGACCCTTCGGTAGTGAAAGAAAGACGTAAGCAAGGCTCAAAGATGTGCATAGATGCCACACGCAAGTTCGATTATCCAGATGTTGCTTTGCCGCCTAAAGAAATGTTGTTAAAAGCAAGACAACAGTGGCGAAACTACGGTTTACCTGATTTTTAAAGCCCATTAGCCTCCGCGGCCGGGCTGAAGTCGTCGATAATTTTCAAAAAAGTTTATAAAGAGATAGCAGAAAGAAAAGGCGGGTAAAAACATGTCAGTCGACTGTGTGATAAAAAATGCAAAGATAGTCCGCGCCGACTGCACTCTTTCTGGAGGCGTGGCTATTGAAAATGGCGTAATCGTCGCCATTGGGAAGGACCACAATCTCCCGCAAGCGGAGAAAGTGATAGACGCGAAGGGGAAATACCTTATCCCTGGTTTGCTGGACCCGCATGTCCACTGGGGAGTTAAAAAAGACTACGACCATGAGGTGAGGACAGAGACGCGCGCGTGCGCGCACGGTGGTGTTACCACTGTAATGAACCTTTTGGGTCACGCGAAGACATACACCGAATCTTCGTACTTCGACACTTACGGGAAGTGGAAGGAATTAACCGAGAGGAAGTCGGTAATCGACACTGTTTTCTCCATACATCCCCATAAATCCGTGCACATGAAGGAGATTCCCAGGTACGTTAAGGAGCTTGGGGTCAGTTGCTTCAAGTTCTTCTATGGATACAAGGGAGAGCAGGCAAAGGTCATCGGAGTTGGTTCGGTTGATGACGGAAGACTTTACGAGGGATTCAAGGCCATCGGTGACCTAGGGGGGTTGGCGATAGCTCAAGCCCACTGCGAGGATGTGGAGATATTCTACTGGTTCGAGGAAAAGTACATGGCGGAGGGCAGGGATGGACTTGAGACTTGGACGGAAGCGAGGCCAGGATGGCTGGAAGGAATAGACGCGATCCATCTTTTCTACATAGCCAAGATCACGAATGCTCCGTTCTACGTAGTCCACGTCAGCTCCAAGGAAACCGTTGATGCCATCGAAGCTGCTAAGAAGAGCGGGCAAATAGCTATCGGGGAGTCCTGCCCGCACTACTTGGAAACGACGTGTAAAGACGACCTTGGAAATTTTGGAAAGGTCAATCCTGCGTTGAAGTACAAGGAGGATAACGAGAGGATTTGGAGAGGAATTCAAGAGGGCACCATAGACTTTCTGGGAACTGACAACGTTCCAGTATGGAGGCAGCACAAGCAAGGTAATATATGGAAAGCACACCCTGGCATTCCGGACGGGTCAGAGACAATGCTGCCTATCATGGTGACCAGAGGAGTGCTCAAAAAGCGCATCACGATGGAAAAACTTGTGGAAATATGCTCAACCAACACGGCGAAGACAATAGGAGTTTATCCACAGAAGGGTACCATCGACTTAGGTTCTGACGCGGACTTGGTCATCGTGGACATGGACAAGGAGATCGAAGTCTCAAACGACACGCTGAAGACAGATACCGACTTCACAATTTTTGAGGGATGGAAGCTCAAGGGATGGCCGTCCATGACGATGGTCGGAGGAAAAGTAGTGCTCGAGGATGATCAGATTGTGATTGACAAAGGAATTGGGAAGATAGTCAAAGCAGGCCGACCAATTTTTTAAAGAATAAGATTAGAGGGCGTCTCGGGTTTTTGCCGGGCGCCCCTTTTCCATATTAAGAACTTTTTAGCCGCTCTATTATGTCGGAGGTAGTCGTTACCTCACCAGCAACCCTCGCGATTGTCCTCAGTATTATCCTGTGGGTCTCGTCGTCCCTGGCGGCGGTGCAGTCGCTCAAGGTGATTGGCTTGATGTCCTTCTGGTACGCGTCGAAAGCTGTCGTTATCACGCAGCAGTCGGTGACGGTCCCAGCGATTATCACGGTGTCCACCCCGAGCCACCTTAGCGTTGATTCAAGGTCCGTGTTGAAGAAGGAACTGTACCTCATCTTCTTTATCACGATGTCGCCCTTTTCCGGCTTTACCTCGTCGTAAATTTCAACTGCCTTTGTGCCCTCTGCAGTCACGTCTCCTTTCGGCGGAAAAGCCAACTTCGACGTCATAGACGCCAGACCGATGTTGGAACCGTCGGGCCTGTAGGCCTGCGTCATGTATATCACTGGGACCTTTAGTTCCCTGCATGTCTTTATCAATTCCTTTAGGTTCGGTACAATTGTCAAACTCGAAGGCACGTAGAATGGCATTCCTTGCAAGAAAAAGTTGTTGTTCACGTCAACCGCTAGGAGGGCCGTTTTTGATTTTTCAATATCCCATTTAACCAAGTTTTCACCCATTTTGCTTTGAAATCTTTCTTTTAAAGGTTTTCCCAAATTTTAGAAAGTTCCAAAGTTTTAATAGATTCTTACTTTTTCGTTCTTATTTTTATTTGGCGTGTTCAATACCTTACTTAAATTACGGCGACCAAAATAACTTGGTGGTTGAAATGCAGGGACGCAGAGTCAGGCAGCCGTTGATAGCGGTGCTGGGTCACGTAGATCACGGCAAGACTTCGCTTTTGGACAGCATCAGGGGCACCACCGTGGCAGCGCGCGAGGCTGGTGCAATAACCCAGCATATCGGGGCCAGCGAGATACCTATGGGCAATATCAAAAATACCTGCGGCAGACTTCTAGAAAAGTTCAGAATAGACATGAACCTTCCAGGTTTGCTTTTCATCGACACTCCAGGTCACGAGGCTTTCACAAACCTTCGCCGCCGAGGCGGTGCGCTCGCGGATCTGGTAGCGCTAGTGGTGGACATCAACGAGGGTTTCATGCCACAGACTTTGGAATCCCTGACGATTTTGAAGACGTACAAGACTCCTTTCATGCTCGTCGCAAACAAGATAGACCTCATCCCTGGCTGGCAACCTTACCCGGGTGCTTGCTTTTTGGAATCGTTCGCGAAGCAGCGTCAAGACATACAGCGCGCGCTCGACGATGGTATTTACGAGCTGGTGGGAAAGTTACACGAGCTTGGTTTTGAGTCCGAGAGATTCGACCGCGTGAGCGACTTCCGCAAGCAGGTTTCGATTGTCCCCGCCAGCGCTAAGACTGGGGAGGGAGTGCCCGAGATATTGACCATATTGACTGGGCTCGCGCAGCGCTTTCTAGAGAAGGAACTTGCGGTCGAGGTGAGCGGTCCAGCTCGCGGCACGGTGCTCGAGGTCAAGGAAGAGATCGGGTTGGGCAAGACAATAGACGTGATAGTTTACGATGGCACCCTCTCAAAGGGGGACCTTTTTTCGGTCGGTGGGCTCGATAAGGTTATAACGTCCAAGGTTCGCGCTCTACTTCAACCCAAACCGCTCGACGAGATCCGGGATCCGGAAGACCGTTTCAATCCTGTTGACAAAGTTTATGCAGCGGCGGGTGTCAAGGTGGCAGCTCCCGACCTCGAGGGAGTTGTTGCCGGCGCCCCATTTTTAGTTATTCGAGATGTAACGGCGTCTGAAAAGTTGTGGCAGGAGATGCAGCAGGAGCTCGAGCGAATCAGGATAAGTTCCGATGCAAATGGCGTCGTGTTGAAGGCGGATGCCTTGGGTTCTCTTGAAGCTATTGAGGGGCAGCTCCAATCAAAAAACATACGGATCCGGCGCGCGGATATTGGTGACGTCTCCAGACGAGACATCGTTGAGGCTTCTAGCGTGGGTAAGAGCGACCAGCTGCTCGCCGTCGTGCTGGCTTTTAACGTGAAGGTACTGCCGGACGCTCAGATTGAGGCAGAGCGGGAAGGGGTGCCCATTATCAAGGAAGAAGTGATATATCGGCTGCTTGAACAGTACCAAGACTGGGCCAGGAAGAAGCGGGAAGAGGTCCGAGCGAGCCGGTTGGAGAGATATACGAGGCCAGGGAAAATCGTGCTCAAGCTTGGCTACGTGTTCAGGCGCAGCGACCCAGCGATTGTCGGGGTCGACGTGCTGGGGGGCGTTGTCAGAACCAAGGCACCGCTCATGCAGAAGGAGGGAAAAAACGTGGGCACGATTCGTGAGCTTCAGAAGGACAAGAAGTCGGTTCAGGAGGCAAAGCTCGGGGATGAACTGGCAGTTTCGATTGACGGCCCGATGGTCGGGCGTCATATTCAGGAGGGTGATGTTTTATATACAGATATACCAAGAGACCATGTGCTCGCGCTGAAGAGGGACTTGCGTGACCTTCTATCAGGCGACGAGCTCGCAGTGCTTGACGAGATAATCGCGATCAAGCAGCGTGAGAATCCCACATATGGGGTAATGTGATGCCGTTCAAATTGGTGGTTGCGGACCCGCAGACGGGGAAGAGCTACAAGCTGGAGGCGCGTGAGCCGGACGCCCGCAGGCTCGTCGAGCTCAGGATAGGTGACAAGTTCGGCGGTGAGATAGCCGGGCTTTCAGGTTATGAGCTTCAGATAACAGGGGGCACGGATAAAGACGGGTTCCCCATGCGCTCGGATATAGCTGGTTCGGGTAGGGTGCGCGTCCTGCTAGCGGCGGGAGTTGGGTTCTCCCCGAAGAGGTCAGGCGAGCGCCGCAGAAAGATGGTTAGGGGCTCCAAGGTTTCTGAGGCCATCATGCAGCTCAACGTGAAGATAATAAAGCGCGGTGAAAAGCCCGTCGAGAAAATAGTGCCACCCAAGGAAGCAAAGCCGGCCTAAAGCCCATGTCGAAACGTGAGGTTTTGCTCCGAATCGCCGTGTTTTTATTGTTAAAGGGAAATTTGAACAAGGTGTACAATGTCCCAAGCAGATGTTAACATAGGTCTCGTGGGTCACGTCGACCACGGTAAGACGACATTGACGGAAGCCCTTTCGGGCGTGTGGACAGACGTTCACAGCGAGGAGATACGTCGCGGGATTTCTATCCGCTTGGGCTATGCCGACACCTCATTCTACAAATGCAAGGAATGCGGTCGATACACAACCAAGGAGAAGTGCCCCTATTGTGAGGGGCCGACTGAGTTCCTGCGCCGCGTTTCGTTCGTTGACGCGCCCGGGCACGAGATGCTCATGGCCACGATGATTTCAGGTGCAGCCATAATGGATGGCGCGGTTTTAGTGATTGCGGCGAACGAGGCATGCCCGCAGCCGCAGACTAAGGAGCATCTCATGGCTCTGGACATAATCGGGGTGCGGAATCTCGTTGTCGTGCAGAACAAGGTCGAGCTCGTTTCGCGCGAGAAGGTGCTCGAGAACTATGAGCAGATAAAGGTGTTTCTAGCCAGTACTTCGATAAAGGACGCGCCGATAATCCCAATCTCAGCCATTCATCGGGCAAACATCGACAAGCTAATCGAAGCCATCGAAGACGTCATCCCGACGCCCAAGCGAGACCTGTCAAAGCCTTCCCGAATGTATGTCGCCCGCTCATTTGATATCAACCACCCCGGGGCAAGGCCAGAAAATCTTTCTGGAGGAGTATTGGGTGGATCGCTACAGCAGGGCAAGCTCAAAGTTGGAGAAGACATAGAGCTTCGCCCGGGGATAAAAATGAGCCGCGAGGGCAAGACCACGTGGCAGCATCTCAGCTCCAAGGTGGTCAGCTTGCACGCGATGGACAGTTCGCTTGAGGAAGTCTTACCTGGTGGATTGATTGGTGTTGGCACAGCGCTAGATCCCTCCTTGTCTAAAGGTGACTCTCTCGTGGGCTCCGTGTTGGGCCTGCCTGAAAGTCTCCCTGATGTCCTCAACATGCTGGAGCTGGAGGTCCACCTCATGAAGCGGGTCGTCGGGCTCGAGGAAGAGCTGGAAGTAAAGCCTTTGGTGACCGGGGAGGTCCTGATGCTGAACGTCGGTACTACGATGACGGTCGGCGCGATATCGAGCGCTAGGGGGAATAAGGCCACGGTGAGGCTTAAGCTCCCTGTTTGCGTGGAACGTGGCGTCAGAGCAGCTTTGAGCCGTAGGATAGCTGGTAGGTGGCGACTTGTCGGGTACGGTATAATAATTTAAGGGATTTATCTTGCAAGTCATAGCTGATACCAGCTTTCTAATGATACCAGGCATGTTTGGCGTCGATATCATTGGTGAGACAGACAGGTTGCTGGAGAGTTCCTACGAGTTTTTGATTCCGAGCTCGGTGTTGCAGGAACTTGAAAAAATATCAGAGCGGGGGAAGCCCAAGGAACGGGTAGCTGCTAGGTTGGGCCTCCTTTTGGTGAAGCGCGGTTCCGTTGTGGTGGTTGAGGGTACCGCTGACGAATCGATAGTAAAACTTGCGGCCGCGAAGAAATGCTTAGTAGGTACCTCAGATTCAGCCCTGCGAAAAAAACTACGCCTTCGTGGTGTTAACGTAATCTATTTAAGTGGAAAGTCACACCTTGCTCTAAACGGTCAAATGGGGTGAAAATTTGACATTAGATATACTAATTCCTATAGCTGGTCTTGCTGCGCTCGTTATCGCTGGAATTTCGGCGAAATTGGTCCTGAGAGAAGATCAAGGCTCCCCTCGCGTAATGGAGATTGCGGGTGCGATACGTGAGGGAGCGTCAGCTTTCCTAAGGCGGCAATACACGACGATATGGGCAGTTATGATTGTCATCGCAATCTTGCTTTTCATCGCTCCTGGATGGGGTGGCAGGCTTCAGTTGCATATGTTGGTGGAGGCTTGTCTTCGACGATAGCGGGTTTCTTGGGCATGCGCATAGCTGTAAGGGCAAACTCGCGGACAGCCACTGCAGCAAAATCAGGTATTGAACGGGCTCTCATAGTGGCGTTCCGTGGCGGGCTCGTAATGGGAATGTCTGTGGTGGGTATCGGGTTACTCGGAGTTTTCCTAGTTTACAGTTGGCTTGGCGTTCCTACATTAATTTTACCATACAGTTTTGGGGCCAGCTCGGTAGCTCTTTTTGCCAGAGTTGGTGGTGGCATTTTCACAAAGACGGCAGACATTGGAGCCGACTTGGTTGGGAAAGTTGAGAAGAACATACCCGAAGACGACCCCAGAAATCCGGCGGTGATAGCCGATAATGTGGGGGACAACGTTGGTGATGTAGCAGGGATGGGAGCCGACCTCTTTGAATCGTACGTGGCCAGCATAGTTGCAGCGATGATACTTGGTGCTGTGGCGTATGGCGTAATCGGTGTGACTTTACCTCTTCTTATTTCAGCCGTTGGTATTTTCGGTTCAATACTGAGCGTGGCGTTCGTTCGAGTTAAAAAGGGCAGAAATCCAAGTTATGCTTTAAATACTGCGACCATCCTGTCAATAGTTTTTACAGCGATTGGCGCAATTTTAATCTCATCTAGTGTTTTCGGATGGTCAGTTGGTGTAAACTTGTTTATCGCCATTTTGGCGGGATTGATATCAGGCCTCGTTATTGGTCTTACCTCAGATTACTTCACCAACAATCTTTACCGGCCAGCAAAGCTCATTGCTAAAGAGGATCAATCCGGCGCTGCGTTAGGAATTCTTTCTGGGTTTTCAATGGGATTGCTCAGCACGGTCATGCCGATAATCTCAATTGCAATAGCTACGGTGGTTGCATTCATGGCAGCAGGGTTCTATGGCATCACCCTTGCCGGTGTCGGGATGCTTGCCGTTGCGGGTATGATTGTTTCAGCAGATGCGTACGGCCCGATAGTGGATAACGCAGGTGGAATCGTGGAGCAATCAGGCATGCCTGAGAAGATAAGGAAAATCACAGATTCGTTAGATTCCGTCGGCAACACCACGAAGGCGATAACCAAAGGATTTGCCGTGGGATCTGCCGCCCTGACCGCTGTCGCGCTGTTCGCCGTATATCAGCAAGTTACCAACTTAACGCAACTTGACTTGCTTCAACCATCAGTTTTGGCTGGCGTCTTTCTAGGTGCCAGCATAGTTGCAATCTTTTCCGCAATGGTTATTTCGGCCGTTAGTAGGAACGCTTACAAGATGGTTGAAGAGGTCAGAAGACAGTTCAAGGAAATACCTGGGCTCATGAAGGGCAAGGCCAAGCCCGACTATGCTAGATGCGTCGACATCGCCACTAAGGGAGCCCTACGGGAGTTGGTGATACCTGGCGTGGTTGCGTTGATTTCGCCCATTTTAATTGGATTGTTCCTAGGTAAGGCGGCTTTAGGAGGGTTTCTCGCAGGATCCATAGTTGTGGGTCTTCTCTTCGGTCTTTTCATGGCTAACGCGGGCGGTGCTTGGGACAACGCCAAAAAATACATTGAAATGGGCAACTTAGGGGGCAAGGGAACCCCAACACATGCAGCGGCAGTTATTGGCGACACTGTTGGAGACCCTTTCAAAGACACGGCAGGGCCTTCGTTGAATATCTTGATTAAGCTCATGACAATGGTAGCTTTGATTTCAGCGCCGTTTCTGTTGATATGAAGCTATTGATTTTTTATTAAAAAAACCAAATTAAAAGAGCCAGTAGCATCTAGTGCCAATTTCAGGTCGGAGATGATAACTTATTTAGTGTTTATAAGGAGAGAGATGGTAAGAAATAGAGGTGCTGGGGTTGCGCCTTGAGCTGTTGCCCTGACATCGAAATTGAATAATGAAAAATTTAGGTGATATGATGTATAAGATTCTGACAGTTGAAGACACGGTACGTGTGCCCCCAAACAGATTTTCCGAGAAATTGAGCGATGTGATTTTAGACATTCTCAAGAAGAACTATGGAGGAGTTACAGACAAAGACGTGGGCACAATCCTTGCGATAATTAAGATATTGGAAACTTCCGTTGGAAGGGTCATAATGGGTGATGGCGCCAGCCACCACGATGTGACGTTCGAAGCACTCGTATACAAGCCAGAGGTCAACGAGATTGCGCTTGGTGAAATCGTGGAGATAGTCGAGTTTGGCGGCTTCATAAGGCTTGGCCCTATTGACGGGCTGGTCCACGTTTCCCAGGTGATGAACGATTTTGTGGGCCACGACAGGAAGAAGGGCACCCTCTATGGTAAGGAGTCGAAGCGTTCGGTCAAGGAGGGCGACAAGGTCAGGGCACGAATAGTGACCGTCAGCTTGAAGCGCGGATCGAAGGGCGGCAAGATAGGTCTGACGATGCGTCAGCCTGGGCTTGGCAAGCTCGAGTGGATCGAAGAGGATAGAAAGGGGGCCAAGACTTGAACGTGAAAGCATGTCGCAACTGTAACTTTATAACTGAGTCAAACACTTGCCCCAACTGCAGCGGTGCATCTCTTTCGGATGATTGGGCGGGTTACGTGGTCGTGCTGAATCCCGAAGAATCAGAGATAGCGAAGCGGCTCAACATAGTCAAGCCCGGAAAATACGCCCTGAAAGTCAGATAAAGCCACGACGATTTTATCATTTCAAATCGATTTCAAACACCGCGATAGGATGCTCAAGCTCGAAACCTGTTATGACTTCGGGATGCAGCTCTCCGACTATACATATCCTTTCTCCGTTGACCAAGAATTCAGCTACTCTGCCGTCTATGAAGCTGGGGTGCCAAGTCGGTCTCAGCTCCCATCTGTAGTCAAGTTCTCTCAGTAGCGTTTCCGCAACGGCTTTCATATGGGTGAACCCGAATCCCTCACCCATGATTGCAGCAGCCGCGCGGCGCACGTTTTTAGCCCCAGTTTCCATCTGCTCGTCCAGCAAAACAACGTCACCGACCTCAAAAATTTTGTGCGGCAGCGGTTTGTGCCGATTCTCTTTCAGTACCAAAAGTAGCGACGGCAGCAACGAGTCCCTGAGGATCGTGTAATCTTCCGAAACCGGGTTGGCTATCTCAGCAGCCTCGCCAGTCAATCGCATGAGTTCGAAGTTAGTCCTTGGGTTTGCGAGGGCATATGTCATCACTTCCATAAAGTTCAGACCCACCATAACTTTCCTTGCCTTGTCGCTGATCTTCTCAACATCAGCTCTCTCACCTATAGTCAGAACTTTTGGTAAAGTCGGCTCGAGATTGTCGTACCCGTAACCAATTGCCATGTCCTCGATAACGTCTATTTCGTGCATGATGTCTCCCCTATATGGTGGAATCAGGATTGTTAGACTATTTCCCTTGATTTGGTTCACCCCGTATCGCATCGCTTTTGCAAGTTTGGCGACTTGTTGTGAACTGGCTCTAATACCGACGATTTTATTCACGTTGCAAGTATTGAGGCGTAACTTGCGCGGCTTCAAGTTCGGGGTGGTTACACGTCTGGTTGGATACTTTATCTGCACTGATTTCAAGCTGAATCCACGCTCGGCAAGGCTTGTCATAAGTATCGTGAGCGTGTGGTTGATCACGCGTTCGTCCTGTCCAGTGACGTCGATGAAAAACACCTTCGTCCTCTCTGTCACGCGCGTGTCCTCGCTGTTTATTATTGGCGGCATCGAGAGTACCATGCCTCGCGAGTCGATTAACAACGGATATCTGGGCAGGTCCTGAATTATCGACCCATATTCTATTCCCTTTTGGTGTTCGCGGAGGATTTCTGCTGGAGAAAGTTCGCGGTTGAAATCGAGTGGTACGAAACTAGCACCGTCTGGGAGGGTGGTAGTGTAACGTACTGGTGTGGTGATTGTATCTAGGTCGTAGACTCCTATCGATCCCTTCCTTCGGTCCCTGCACAGCGATGCATGCAACTTTTCCTGAACCTGCATAAGTGACGCTATGACATCGTCCGTCAACTTGACTCCACAAACGACACCAGCCGCGATATAGGGTCGGGTGGTCTCAACACTTTGGTCTACCTCCACGGTGATGTTTGATGGGCAAATCTCGTATTTAGGCAGTCCGGTTTCTATGCGGAGAAATCCTCTAAGCGCCCTAGCGACTCCCTCGGAGCTTAGGAGGTCCGGTCGGTTGTG
>JBDRCL010000069.1:0-7578 GCA_043821745.1 Methanobacteriota archaeon
CCCTTCCTAACCATATTCGCCATCTGGCGGCGTTCGTTGGGTTTTAGTCTGGGCATCGTGAGATGCCTCGAATCCAGCCTCCGCCGAGTGGTCTAACCTCTGATAAACTAGTGGGTGTTAACTTAGAATCTTTACTTAACATCCACTACCCTTGCCGCGCGTTTCCTTTCATGGATTTCGATTGAAAGGGTTTCACCAACTTTAGTTTCCGGGGGGACGAAGCCCATTGCTATGCCGCTTTTCAGCAGTGGCGAGAAAGTCCCGGAGGAGACCGAGCCGACTTTAATCCCGTCTCGGAATATCTCGTGACCGTGCCTGGGTATACTGGGTTCCAGCATTCGCAGTCCAACCCTGACTTTCTTCGGACCGAATTTTTTCTGTTCCAGCAGGGCATCGCGTCCTATGAAGTCCCCCTTGTCAAGCTTGACCGCATACTGGATTCTGGCCTCCAGCGGTGATATCTCCTCTGTGAGCTCGTTTCCGTAGAGGCACAGTCCTGCCTCTAGACGTGTGCTATCGCGTGCCCCGAGACCGCAAGGTTTGATCCCGAAATTCTCTCCGGCTTTGAGCATGGCTCTCCATAGCTTCTCCGCCCTTTTTGGATTTGATATAGGTTCGTCTACCAGGAAGAGCTTGAAACCGTCCTCGCCGGTGTAACCGGTTCTGCTCACAAGAGACACGACACCAGCAACGTTTACCCAGGCCGTCTTGAACCTCTTTATCTGCGTGAGATCAAAATCAGTTAAGCTCTGTAAAGTCTGTAGCGCCTTTGGCTCCTGGAGGGCGAACAAAGTCGTCATCAAGGTTATGTCTTTAATTTCTGCTCCAAGTTTATTTTTCTCAACGAACCAGTCGCCTATCTTTTTCACGTTTGAGGCGTTACAAACCACGACGAAATCGCTTTCATCCAGACGGTTGACCAAGATATCGTCCCTCGTTCCTCCGATCGTTTGTGACAGTTGAGTAATGGCTCCCTCCCACCGCAAGCTTTGATACGTCGTTTGTGGTCACGCTCTGCAAGAAACTCAGGGCTTCAGGTCCCTTCACTCTGAACTCCCCCATGTGGCTGGCGTCGAAAAGCCCCACGGCCTCACGCACGGTTAGATGCTCTTCCGCCAAGCTGGTGTAACTCAACGGCATCTCCCAGCCCGTGAACTCGACGAATTGCGCGCCCAAGGAACGGTGTATATTTGCTATGTGAAGTTGTTTCATTATACCCCCAATTGTGATTGTCCTGATGTAATTACTGAACTTTGGCAAATTTTAAATCTGTCGCCGAGATAACATTCTAATGTCGCTTTTGGAGGCTGGCCTGAGGGGTGGGTGAACAACCCCAAAAGGTGATGTGGAATGTTGCCCGTAGTCGGATACCCAAGTGTGGTGGATTTTGGCCTGTCGGCTTTTAGAAGCGTGCTTTCGAAGCCTCAACTGAGGCATTTTGGAAGATATGTGACTGGGCTGATGGTGTGTACAAACCGAACCGTACAGGGGATAAACGATGTCTTCCTGGGACACCCGGACCAGAGCGCCCTGAACCACTTCTTAACGGATTCCCCGTGGGACAATGAGGAGTTCAGCGGGGTTAGATACGGGTTCGTCAAAGCCAGGCTGGAGGAGCTGGGACTCGGGGACGGCATCCTTGTCCTCGACGACACCATCTCCCACCACGTTGGGAAACACATGGAGGGTGCCGGATGGCACCATGATGTCAAAGAGGGGAAGCCGGTGTGGGGACACCAGCTCGTCACGAGCCACTACGTGAGGCAGTGGGCAAGCGTCCCCCTTGACTTCCGGATATATATCAAGGAGGAGCAGGCGGGAGAGAACTTCAGGACGAAGTGTGAGTTCGCCACGGAACTCGTCGAGCAGGCGGTGAAGCGCGGGATACCCTTCTCGTGCGTCGTCTTCGACACCTGGTACTTCAACGTGGAGTTCGTGCAATTCTTGGAGGAGCTGGGAAAGGGCTGGGTGACGCGCTGCAAGTCAAACAGAGTCGTCCTTTCGGGTGGAAGGAGGATATCCATATCCGAATGGGCAAAGGGCCTGCCGAAGGGGGAGTTTGAGCGGGTCGTGCTCAAACGCAGGGACGGGTCCAAGGATGTCTACTACGCGTGCTCAAGGACCGTGCGGATGAATGGTTTCGAGAAGAGAACGCGGGTGGTGGTCTCCTATTCAGAGGAAAAATTCGAGAAAATGGAGGACCCATACTTCTACTGCACCAACCGCTTGGACTGGGAAGTGAACCGGATAATGCGGACCTACGCCAGACGCTTTGAGATTGACGCCTTTTATAAGGACGCGAAACAGAATTTGGGTCTGGAGGAGTACGAGCTGCGGAAGATCAAGGGTGTTAGTCGACACCTCCAGATGATTCTCGTAGCGCATACCCTCCTCTCGCTGGGTTCTGAGGACCGCGCTGCTGGAAAGGCAATGGTCTATCTGGAGACGATAGGCTCGGCGTGCAGGCGGGCGTTCGCGGAGATCCTCCGCTCCTTCATCCAGGCCGTGTTGGAGATCGGGAAGCGGGTGAAAGACCCATCTGAGATCCTGAGGGTGCTTTCCTCGTCGAGGAAGCAAATCGGAAGAATGAGGGGAAGTGTAAAAGCCATTATCGGAGGTTTAAAAGCCTAAATTTGCCAAAGTTCAGATATAAGTTAAGGTATTAAGCTGGATATTGCCATGCTCGGCTTTAGTAGTTGGAGAGAGACTGAAAAACAACGTATATCACAGATTTTTCCCGAGTCTTTGCTTTCTTTTTCGGCTCCGGAGATTCTTCCTCCATGTTGACCCGATATTTCGCCGTCATGGAGGGCAAACTTCCGGCCCGCTTCCAGGTGTGTAAACGCGTTGGGGTCGATGCGGACCCCTCGGCGCCAGACGAAGAGCTCTGGAGCGCTAATGAACAGGGATTGCTTGAGTTCCGCAAATTGCTCTCGGATGTAGATTCGGGTGGGATAAATCTTGAGAGCCTGAAAAGGCCAAAGTACTCCTTGCTGGAACTGAAGGTTGAACTGTCCAGACGAATTCTTAAATCCTGCCGCTTCTGCGAACGCAGGTGCGGAGCCGACCGAACGGCCGGAGAAACCGGCGTTTGCGGAGTTGGTGAACGATCTCGAATAGCTTCGGAGTTCATGCACTACGGTGAAGAAAGCGTCTTGGTACCTTCTTACACAATTTTCTTCACAGGCTGTAGTTTTCAGTGTCAGTTTTGCCAGAACTGGGACATCTCTCAACATCCAGACTCTGGTGTGGAAGTTTCGCCGCAAACGTTGGCCAAACTTATTAAAGGCGCGAAAAATGATGGAGCAAGAAATGTAAATTTCGTGGGCGGCAATCCGGATCCGAACTTACATACAATCTTAGCGACGTTAAACGAATGTGAAGTTAGTCTCAGCTCGGTATGGAACTCTAACATGTACTATAGCCTAGAAGCAGCGAAGCTCTTGTGCGGTACCCAAGATATTTATCTCACCGATTTCAAATGGTTCCAAAACAGTTGTGCACTCCGCTATTCAAAGGTGCCAAGATATCTTGAAGTGGTCGCACGAAATCATAAGATTGCCTTCAACGATTCCGAGCTAATAATTAGACATTTAGTAATGCCTGGACATGTGGAGTGCTGCACAAGACCGATTCTGAGATGGATAGCTGAAAACCTCAACATTATGGTCAGGGTCAATATAATGGACCAATACAGACCTTGTTACAAGGCCCATGAGCATGCAGAGATAAACAGGGGTATAACGCCTGAAGAATATGAAACGGCGAGAAAAATAGCTGAGGAAGTAGGTTTAATTAATCTTGAACCCTAAACCTTCTAAATCATTGGATAACATTTTGAGAGAGACGAGAACCTTGGCGTTATGGCTGGGTTTGTAGCATACAATATTTGCACATAAATCAGTAAGCGGATACTTATGTTCCCGAGAGTTTAGCAACACAGCAGTGGCGCCAACTACATCAAGTGGTCTCTGCTGGGAGGATTCTAAACAAACTAGGGTATTCTGAATCCCATCAAAAACCGAACCTTTTTTTCAGGAAAACGGACGACGGCGTTTTCTTTGCTGACATGAGGGGCACGGAGGAAGTTCCCATCTGGGAGAATCCTAGCCCCTTATCCTATTTCAAATCTTTAAAATCTGATCTCCCTAAATGGCAGCAAGAAAAGCTTCGGAATGAAGAAAGGGATAGACTCAGACAAGCTGGATGCGAGTGTAGGTTGAGCTTTTTTGAAGAAAGTGAGCCAGATCCTGGAGGGCTTTGCAGAGAATGCGGAAAGAGGCCCGCAAAGGACGTAGATTCATATCTCTGTGAGGACTGCGCGAAAAAATGGGAGGAACATATGCGGAAGGTGTTAACTTGTAGGGTTTGCGGCAAACCATTAAAATCGCTCTTTGAAAGTGGAGGGGAAAGGATTGAGCACCACATATCCTACGACCCCGATGTAACCGTGCTTGTCCATAAAGGTTGCCACACCAAGCTCCACGCTTCAAAGGAATACCCAATCCTCAAGCCCTCGGAGGAATAGATGAAGATAAAGAAAAAGTGGGACGAGGAGGAAAAGAAAGCTATTGAAGAAAGGAGGGCTAGGGAGGAGGCGCAAATCGAGGAGGTGGATTGGGGTAGAAAAATAACGAAAAATGGCGAACCCGTACATGAAGATGATTTGGTTAGGCTAGCCCGATGGAAAGCTTTTCAATATAAAATGACGATGCGCTCAAGGAGGCCGCCAATGGAAGAATAGAAAAACGAAGAGGGGGAGATTGAAGAGGAGCGGAAAAAGGCTTGGATAAGGCTCTTCGGGCTCAACCCGCCAAGCCGCGAACTACCACATATTTACGCTTCTGGCCACGCTTCTGGATCTGAGCTAAAAGCGTTCTTGCGTGAAGTTAATCCAAGAACACTGTTCCCAGTGCACACGGAGCACCCCGAGCTGTTCAGGGGCTGGCTAAGGAGGTGCACGACCGCCCGCCTAACACCGTTAGCGATGAACACGTCGTTGCAGTGACCGATGTGGATCGCGCCCTCCTTTTTGGACGCCTATTTTTTCTTCACTTTCTCGTGCGCGAGGTATGCTACTTCCCAAGCCGGATTTTCCGTCTTGAGCTTGCGTAGGACAGCATCCCGTATCTCGCTTGTTGAAGTTTTCTCGACCGCGGTCTCGGCGATCTCATCGGCGATCTTTTTCGCAACTTCCTGTGTAGCGCCAGCGCCCATACAGGCCTTGACAATTTTTTCCTTGCTGAAAGACTCGATTTTGTCGCTCTTTTTTGTGACCATATCTTTTCACCTCTTTCTTTATTTTTATTTATGAACTATTTATGTGTTTTGTCTAAATTTCAGTACTCCCGCAGGTAAATAAAAATTAGCGGTTCTTCGGTTTTTTGTCCGGTCGGACACCTGATGGTCGAATGTCAGCCGGTTTTGAGTCATCAATTTTTTCAGCTCGCTTTTACAACATCAACTTTGAGAGGCCTCCCCTTTCCTTTCTTAGTGCCTGGGGCATCCACCTCGGGGCAAAACTTTTAAGGCCTGCCGAAATAGAAAACTTCAGAGGTAAGGTGTTTGAAACTAGAGGGTATGATTAAAAAAGAACATAGTAAATGTCAAATAGGTAAATGTCGAAAATGTGGGATTGTAATTAGATATAAAACGGACCCCATTTGCAATAATTGTAGCTATCGGTGATTAGTATCCTCCACGAAGAGGACTTTTCCTGCTGGCACCGACTGGTGGCTGTCGTTCTACAGCTCGATCGAGTTAATGGGGCGATTTCGGCAAATTGCGACGTTTGTTGGATTAAAAGAACAAAGCTTAAATTTTAAGGATAATTTCTTAACGAGGTGTAATGCATGGCTTTTGTGCTACCTAGAGCAGGCTACGATAGGGCGATAACCGTATTCAGCCCTGACGGTAGGCTGTTCCAAGTTCAATACGCTCAAGAGGCGGTCAAATGGGGCCTGACAGCCCTTGGCATCAAGGTAAACGAAGGCGTGGTTCTGGCTGCGGAGAAGAGAGTTCGGAGCAACTTGATCGAGGAGGTATCGATTGAGAAAATTTTCCAACTGGATGAGCACATCGGGGCTGCAGTTGCGGGTCTGATCGCGGACGCTCGCGTGCTGATCGACTATGCACGCATCGAGGCCCAGATCAACCGACTGCGCTACGATGAGCCGATCAGCGTTCAGGCTCTAGCGAAGCGCATAGGGGACATAAAACAGCTCTACACCCAGCACTGGGGGGTTAGACCGTTCGGCGTCAGGTTGTTGATCGCTGGCGTCGACGATAAGAATACCCGTCTCTTCGAGACCGACCCCAGCGGTGTAGTGGCGGCGTACAAGTGCCAGGCGATAGGGGGAGGGGCCCCAGCTGTCATAAAGTTCCTCGAAAGTAGGTACAACGAGAAACTTTCACTGGAGGACGCCATACTGCTTGCCATTGAGGCGCTGCAGGCTGTTATCAAGGGAGAGTTCGATGCCGATAAAGTTGAGATGGCAGTCGTCCGAACAAAGACCGAACAGTTTGAGAAGTTGGGTCCTGAGGAACTGAATAAATATACAAAGCAACTTTCTTCTAAATCCCCAGTCAAGCCCGCCAAGGAGTAGCGGGCCATGGTGAAGCTTGAGGATGCTGTTATCGCGAGGTTGTCGAGCATAGCAGTCGACAAAGTTTTCAAGGATTCGAAAAAGGGTGACGCTGTGTCGGGAGAGCTCATCAGAAAGACCTTTTGCACGTTCGATGTCTTCAGAGTAGCGGAGGAAATTATCAAGCGGGACGAAGACATCCACCGTTTGATAGACTCAATTTACGAAGGAACCGGAAGGATCATTGTTTGGTTGTTTCTCACTATTGTTAGTTCAACTGTCTGGCCTAGCAAAGTGTGCTCTTCGAGATAGGTTGAGAGATCGTCTCCGTTCACAATGCGGGTTCCTTCAATGGCTATTGTTATATCTCCACCGATTATTACCGTCCATTCTATGGTTTGAGCTTGTTCTGTGCCGCCGCGCAAACCTGCTTTATCAGCTGGCCCGTTATCCACCACTTGAGTAATCAGCAATCCGTAGGTGAAATCCGTGTCCATCAACTCAGCGATTTCATAGTTCATATCAGTCCCGGAGACGCCTAACCAAGAATGTTGGGTGTAAGATCCTGTTTCTACTAGCGGCCCTATCTCTCGCAATATTGTGTTGGACGGGACCGCGAAACCCAGCCCTTGAGAATCGGCTGCTATGGCCGTGGTTATCCCAACAACTTGGCCGAGATAGTTAAGTAATGGCCCACCCGAATTGCCGGGATTGATTGGTGCACTAGTTTGGATAATGTTTGCGATTGAAATCCGCCGGTCGTTGATTCGTTTATCGTTCACCCCAGCTGACTTACCAGCACTTACGCGGATGTGCTGAAGGCGCTCCGCAGGTTCTTCCGCGACTTCATGCACATGGACGTAACGAACGGCTTTAAGTTTCCAAGGCGGCCCATAGCGCCCAAGACCATCCCCGCGACGGAGGAGTTACGGAAGTTCTATGCCACCCTAAAGGAGCCGAGGGACCGGGCGCTGTTCCTGCTATATGCCACCAC
>JBDRCL010000070.1:0-5137 GCA_043821745.1 Methanobacteriota archaeon
GAGTATTCTTAAACCACAAGAAATTAAGGCGATGAGAATTCGCTTGGGGTTCAGCCAGTCAAAATTGGCCGGTTTGGCCGGAGTGACTCAACCCTACATAACTAAGATAGAATCCGGGAAAGCGGACCCGAGGTTTTCAACTCTTGAGCGGATATCGAAGGCACTTGAACAGATGGGCGGGGAAATAAAACAAGTTTTGGTTGCACGCATAATGTCGTCCCCAATAGTATCCACGAAGCCAGGGAACAAGATAGGAATAGCCGTCAAGACAATGAAAACCCACGATATATCACAACTGCCAGTTCTGGATCGAGACATACAGGTAGGATCTATTTCGGAGGCAAGCATCGTTCAGAAAATAGCCTCCGGCGAGAACATGGTCAATCTTCTTCGCCGCAGCGTTAGCGAAGTAATGGGTGAGCCGTTTCCGACAGTTGGTAAGGACGCTGACGTCAACGTCGTCTACCAGCTCCTCGAGCATGGCCCGGCAATCTTGGTCGTGGACCATGGAAAACCAATTGGTATAGTGACGAAGGCAGATGTCTTTAAGCTGGCCATGCGGCCCTAGTCTTTAAAGGTTTCAAGACAAAATCAGCTTGGTTTTTATGACAGGGGAAGTTAGGGATAGAATTGCTCGCTGGATTGCCGGCGATATAACGTTAGCAGACTCTCCAGGGGTTGCCATCAGGTTATGGAGAGACCGTTTTGGAATCAACCAACCAGCACTATCCAAAGTCATGGGCGTTTCGCCCTCAGTCATAAGTGACTATGAGGCCGGTAGGAGGAAATCCCCAGGCGCAGGGACTATAAAGAAGATTGTCGACTCACTCTTAAAGGTCGACGAGCAGCACGGCGGGAAGATGTTCAACGTTTTTTCGCAGGTTTTCGGCACCCAGCTACCGCCCGAGGTAGTCCTCGAGATTAGGGAATACACAGTGCCTGTGGACGCGAAAGCGATAGTCAAAGCGGTATCCGGGGATGTCGCAGCAAACAGGGAGCTGCTTGACAGAAAGATTTTCGGATATACAGTGATAGACAGCCACAAGGCGATACTGGCGCTGTCAGCCGACGATTTCAGGAGACTTTACGGCCTTACTACCGAGCGAGCGCTGGTGTTTACGGGTGTGACGACCGGTCGCTCTCCGCTTGTAGCGGTGAAGGTCATCGGGATAACCCCCGGAATGGTTGTGCTGCACGGGGATTTCAAGGTCGTCGACGATCTTGGCATAAAGATAGCCGAGATACTGCGGGTCCCGCTTGTGTTATCAAAGATACCAACGGTGAACGAGCTTTTGACTGGGCTCAGAAAGTGCGCCAGCTAAAAAGTTTAAAAATTCTTCAAAAAAGATACACGTCAATTGCCGTTGTTTTCAACGACAGACGAAAAGTTTTTAAGCATTGAGGGAGGCGTAAAAACAAAAAACGGAACGATAACAACAGACGGTGATTCAGTGGACGTTGGTATAATCAGTTATGGTGTTTATGTCCCGAGGTATCGCATCCAAGTGGAAGAGATAGCAAAGGTTTGGGGCGAGGACCCCGGTCGAATCAAGCAGGGGCTGCTCGTGGAGGAAAAATCCGTCCCTGCTATCGACGAGGACACCGCGACAATAGCTGTGGAGGCGGCGCGGAACGCGGTGAGGCGGGCCAACATAAACCCACAGGAAATCGGCGCAATCTACGTTGGTTCAGAATCCCACCCATATGTAGTAAAGCCCACTGCCACCATAGTAGCGGAGGCCATTGAAGCCACCCCGAACCTCACGGCGGCCGACATGGAGTTCGCCTGTAAGGCTGGAACCGCCGGAATTCAGGCCTGTATGGGCTTGGTTGAGGCCGGATTGATAAAATATGGGATGGCGATAGGCGCTGACACCGCACAGGCGGCACCAGGCGACCCACTGGAATATACCGCCGCGGCGGGCGGCGGGGCGGTTATCATCGGTAAGAATAACGGCGAAGCTTTGGCCGAGATCGAGGGCACTTGCTCTTACACTACAGACATCCCAGACTTCTGGCGTCGTGATATGAGGCCCTACCCGAAACACGGCGGGAGGTTCACAGGTAAGCCGGCCTACTTCAAACACGTACTTTCAGCCGCTCACGGGATTCTTCGCCAGCTAAAGCTTACCCCACAAGACTTCGCGCACGCCGTTTTCCACCAGCCGAATGGCAAGTTTCCCTATCAGGTGGCGAAAGAGCTTGGATTTTCTGAAGCCCAGATCGCTAACGGCATGATAACGCCCAAGATAGGGAACACCTATTCAGGTTGTTCGATGATAGGATTGTCGGCCATCTTGGACAAGGCCAAGCCCGGCGAGCGAATTTTGGTAGTTTCGTACGGGTCGGGCGCCGGGAGCGATGCCTTCAGCATTCGCGTCAAGGAAGCGATAGAGAAAAAACGTGATTCTGCCCCGAAGGCCGCCGACTATTTCAACAATAAGGTTTACATCGATTATTCGACCTATGCGAAGTACAAGAGGTTGTTGGTGAAATAGATGCGTGATGTTGCCGTAATAGGTGTCGGAATAACCAAGTTCGGCGAGCTTTGGGATTTGTCTTTCAGACAGATGATCATAGATGCTGGAGCTCGAGCTCTTGAGGACGCAAACATCGATGGTAAGCAGATAGATGCGATGTACGTCGGCAACATGTCATCCGGGCAGCTAGTCAGCCAGGAGCACACGGCCTCGCTCATTGCCGATCACGCTGGCCTTGTACCAATACCGTCGACCAGAGTTGAGGGAGCCTGCGCATCTGGCGGTCTTGCCCTGCGTCAGGCTGTGATTTCCGTTGCTTCTGGCATTCACGATTTTGTCGTCGCAGCGGGAATAGAGAAGATGACCGACGTTATATCCGAGCAGGCTACCGGGGCCCTTGCCACGGCCGCCGACCAGGAGTGGGAGGTTTTTGCGGGAGCGACCTTCCCCGGCCTCTATGCGTTAATGGCCCGCCGCCACATGTATGAGTTTGGTACGACCGAAGAGCAGATGGCGATGGTAGCGGTCAAGAACCACCACAACGCTTGCATGAACCCCTGCGCGCAGTACCACATGGAGATTACCGTTAACAGCGTTCTCAAATCATCTCCCGTGTCCCTGCCGTTGAAGCTGCTCGACTGCTCACCGATTACCGATGGCGCGGCGTGCGTGATTGTGGCACCGGCGGAGAAGGCCCGTAAGCTCGACAGAACCCCGATTTTGATTACAGGCACCGGTCAGGCCAGCGATACGATATCCCTTCACAGCCGCCAATCTCTCACGAGCCTGAGAGCTACGATTGAGGCCTCGAAAGCAGCTTACAATATGGCCAAGATCGGGCCGAGTGATGTTGACCTTGCGGAGGTCCACGACTGCTTCACCATAGCCGAAATCATGGCCATAGAGGACCTAGGTTTTTGCAGCAAGGGTTCTGGAGGAAAGGTGACCGAGGAAGGCGAGACGGCAATCGGAGGGAGAATCCCAATAAACACGAGCGGCGGCTTGAAAGGGAAGGGACACCCCGTCGGAGCCACCGGAGTCGCTCAGGCTGTCGAGATCGTCCAGCAGCTCCGTGGAGAGGCCGGGAGGCGTCAGGTTCGTGGGGCTGAGATTGGGCTCGCACATAACGTTGGCGGATCCGGCGGCACAGCTGCTGTGCACATATTCAAGAGAGGCGATTGAATGGCAGCACCACGTTTTTGGCGAGAGATTCCGAATCGATACAATCTTATCGGTACCAGGTGCGGCAATTGCAACAAGGTCCTTTTCCCTCCACGCTACATCTGCCCGTACTGCAGGAGGATGGGGAAGCTAGAGCCTTACAAGCTGAGCCGACGGGGCAAGATAGTGACTTGTTGTGTATCCTACGTAGGTCCTGAGGGGATGGAGGATCAAGTTCCTTACGTTCTCGCCATCGTTGAGCTGGACGACGGACCGCGCCTCACGACGCAGATAGTGGACTGCAAGCCCGAAGAGGTAAATATGGGGGATGAGGTGGAGCTCACCTTCAGGCGCATAGGTTCAGACAACGAGGACGGAGTCATTTATTACGGCTTCAAGTTCAAGAAAGCTTGACCCAAGAACAAAACCAAATTCGATTTCGGTCCCGATTTTCTAAACGCGTCTGGCGAAGGTCAGATAACCTGTATGCGCGATCATTCGCGTGCTCGGCCTAGTGCAATTATCCCCAACATTGATATCGCGGACGATGCATTCGATTGTTCTAATGTTTGTGAAGCTGAATTTAGGAAACTCATTGTACAGTCTTTGCAGTTGCTCGACGCAGGGCATGAAAGCGGCCAAGTGCCCGCCTGGTTTCAAAGCCTGCTGGGCATGGGGTAGTGCGCGTTCCGGCTGTGGCAGGTCAAGGGTGACCAGATCCAGGTCTCTCTCATCTATACCTTCGTAAATGTCCTTGAGCTTCACCTTCACGGTGTCGCTCAAACAGGCCATACTGATGTTCTCCTCGGCCACTTTGACAAAGTCCTCCCGCACCTCGTAGCTCACGACCCACCCGTTCGGCCTGACCAGGTTCCCCAGGAAGATTGCGAGAGATCCAGACCCGACTCCTGCGTCCACCACGAGGCTGCCCGGCCCGACCCCCGTGTGCGCCACTATCTGTCCGGCGTCTTTGGGCAGCAATATCTGCGGGACGCGGCGGAGCTTTTGTAGATAATCAACCATCGTCGGGAAGAGAACGATGAATTCGTTCCCAAGATGGGACTTTATTCTGATTCCTGGTTCTTTGCCAATGACTTCAGCCAGATCAATTACTCCGAATTTCGTGTGGAGCTTTCGCTGGCCAACCTGGACTAGGTATTTCCTGCCTTCCTCGTCGATTAGGATTATCCGCTCTCCTTCGGATATCATGGTAACTCCTAAAGAACAATGGTTTCCTTCTTATTGTTAATGTTTTTCTAGTCCGTTTTTAAGTATGGTGATAGGTTACTCTTCTGAAAAGTAATCAGAATCTAATCTCTTAATTTCATAATTAGTTTCTTTTGAAACACCAATATCATAATCAATCATAAGTTGTGCAAGTTGTTCTCCATAAATTAAAACAATTTTTGTGTCAATATTTGAAACATAGTCTTCAGCTTCTTTCGTAAAATTAGATGTTGTTATAAATATTCCTTTTTTTGCGTTTTTTCCATGTA
>JBDRCL010000071.1:0-7224 GCA_043821745.1 Methanobacteriota archaeon
GATTTAATTTCCACGCCGAACCCGCCCGAGGTTGGAACCATCCCGATTAAGGAGGCTCCAATTTGAACTCTGATTTTGTCCCTAAAAAGAATTTTGATTCTTCCGGTCTTGAGCCTTGGCGGGTTGCTCTTCTTAAACTTGTGGCCGAGGTTGAAGCCGAGGCGCAAGCCGAAAAAGTGAAAGTGGAAGGTGAAACGGCTGCACCGGTGCAGGCACACAAGCGGCTTGTGCTGGCACCGTCAGGATGATACCGATTTTTTCCTTATCGAGGCCAACTTTCGTTTCAAGAGCAGTTTGACGTCCGCGTCGTCCAGGAGTTCCCTCATCAGCCAGTCTGTGGATTCCTTTCTCTTCTCGGCCTCAACTGCCGCTTTCAAGCTCAAGGCCATGCTGCACTTGAAACAATACGCCGCGTCAGCCGGGTTTATCTCCCCGCATCTGGGACATTTCAAAGGGGCTAAAGGTTTTTCCTCGGCCTTCGCCTCTTCCTCCGGCTCCAGCAGCCCCGCGCTCGCCAATATTTTTTTATCGACATCCCCGCCGGATAAATGAATGTAAGTTTCGGGCATGTTGGAACTCTTGGACCATCCAGCGAAAATTCTAAGCTCCATTTCGGTCAGAATTTGGCTTAACTTGGTCAGCCTCGCATGCCGGAAGCTGTGGGGATTAACGCGCTTCTTAACCCCGGCCCTCTCCGCGTATTTCTTAAGCAGCGCTTGGACTTGGGATATTCTCAGCCCGGCTCCTTTTCTCTCTTTATCTCCCTTTTTTGTCATCCAACGACCCCCCCACCATAGCGCGGCCTCGGGGTCGGACTTTCGCGGGTGGTGGTTTATCCAGCCTTGAAGATACGGGACGCTGTCAATCAATCTAATTCGCCTTTGCCCGGTCTTTTGCCCCATCGCTCTAGGTAAAATCACGACCGCGCCGTATTTATCAAACTCAATGCTTTTTACTTTCAAACTCAAGAACTCCCCCACCCGCAAGGCACTCTCATATAAGACACTGACCAGGGCTTTATCCCGGCTCGAATCTGCGGCCTCGATCATGGCCCTTATCTCGTCCTCGGTCAGCAAACTTTCAACCGGGAGGGTTTGCTTTTGGCTGCTCAACTTTATCCACGATACGACCGCCGGGGGTTTTTCGTCGCCGCCCCTCCAGGTGAAGAACGCCTTGAGATGGGTCTTGTCTAGGTTGATTGTGCCTTGTTGTTTGCGCTTGGATTCATTCTCAATCCATGCCTGAATGTCTGCCTTCTCTATTCTGTCCAAGTCCTTTTTTGTGAATTTCAGGAACGGGACGAAGGTGTTTAGATAATTTATTTGGGACGACATCAAAAGGTTCCTGTCGGCGAAAAATTCCTTGACCAGCTTCAGGTCGGACGGGGACAGGGCCGCCGTCAAATTATTCAACCTATCGGGGGTATCCGGCATATCGACCTCTCGTTTATCCATTATCCTTTAATTAATATATATACCACTCCTTTCTGGTTTTGTTTATGAAGACGTTCGTGATTGACATCGCGACTATCAAGGCCGCCATGCCTGAGGAGCCCCCGACCGCGACCACGACTAGGAATGGCGTCAGGTTGTTCACATGCAGTCCGGGGATAAGCCCAGTTACAACACCTAACCCAACACCCGCCAGCGCGTAGGCGAGCACTTCTAGCATTCACGCAGCCTCGACAACGTGCAGGTGAGAAGCATCGACCACCTTCAGCTCCAGCTCCCCGTTGTAGAGTTGAACCCAGCCGTCAACTCGAATCATATCGCCCACATGCATCTCGGGCAGGCCATCTTCCACTATCCATGACGGAATGAACACCGGCAGCTGTCCTCCATCCTCACTTAATGTCAAGATTACGTTCCCGTTCCCCACGATTTCCCTCTCCACTATCGTTCCCTGGACTTTCACGGCCGTGCCCGCGTTTTCCTCCGTCAGGCTCGTCAGCGTCACGGGTGCCGTATGTATAACCTTTAGGTCTTTAGCTCCCTCTGGAATCACTTCAAATTCGCCTTGGTAAAGCACAACCTCGCCTGTCACCTCCACTATGTCAAGAAGCTCGATTGACTCTTCTATCTGGGCACGCGTCCGAGAGAATATCGGGACGCTGACAACTCCGCCCCATGAATCTTGCAGCTTAAGGAAAAGGTGGCCATCCTTGTGCTCACGGTAGTCTATGACCTGACCGGATATCGAAACCCTCAGCCCGACGAAGCTGTTGTCCAAGCTGGTGATTGGCGTCAACTTGGGCCTGGCCGATGCGCTGGCAGCGTAGATTGCTACCATCCCCACAAGCGAGCAAACTATGCCCAGCCTAGTGGTTGTTTTTTCGTCCATTTTTCCCGCCGAGGCTTTGCGAGAGGGTTATTAATAAAGGGACAAAATATCCGAGCAACGGATTGTTTTTAAGTGCCAAAGTCGGAGATTGTGCGGTGTCAATTTGAAAAAAGCTCTTTTCTTTGTCGTCTGTTTTCTCGTGCTGTTAATATGCATCCCGATGACAAGCGCTCAGGCCGAAGAGGCGGCGGTTTACACCATCACGATGACCTACAACGTCCAGAACATCGGGTCAAACAAGGCCTTCAACGTCGTGGCCACGATTGACCTTTTCGGGAATGTTTCCGGTTGGGGCAGCCAAGAGGTCATCAGCGAGAGCATAACCGTCGACGGCGAGCCTATTTCCCCGGAGATAATGGTAACGGAGGACAACAGATGGATGCAGATCTCGCTCGGCGACTTCGAGCCGGGCCAGACCAAGACGATAAAGGTGGTTCAGGTGTTAAAGGTCGGCGCGGTGGATTTGAACGTAAACCCCAGCAATGTCGGGGATTCAATTCCGCAGGAGGTTCTCATCTACACGCAACCAGTAGACGGTTTGTGGGAGAGCAACGATCCAATGATTCAAGCCGTGGCGAAGCAGTTCACGGACAACACTAACAAACTGTACTACAAGGCCAAGCAGATTTTCGATCAAGTGCTTGAGCAGCCCAGCGGTGAAACTCTCCTCACATATGAGCTACAAAACGTTGAGCACGGCGCTCTATGGGCGCTGCAGAGCAAAAGGGGTGACTGCACCGAGTTCTCCAACATGATGGTGGCGCTGATGCGGGCCGCAGGGATACCGGCCAAGGTAGTTTCTGGCTACGCTTTTCTCTCACTTTACAACCCGGCTGGCGCGTCCAGCGATGCGGACAAGCTGGGGCACGCTTACGTCATATTCTATTTGCCTAACTATGGTTGGGTCCCAGCTGACGCGGTTTGGCCTAGATATGTGGGATCGTTCGGCCAGACTGATTATGCTCACATTGCCGGGGCTTCCATAGCCGGGGAAGGATCTGTTAACTCGAATGGGATAAATTGGTTGAGTCCCGGCCACATTAGCACGAAATTCCAGCAATATCCCAATCAACAAACAACGATTAACAATGATTTCGCTGGTGGAACGATAGAAGCCGAAATCCTATTGAGTTCTACTCTCCAGACGCCATCCCAGATAAACGACGGCATGATGACAGTCACGCTCACCGCGAAAAACATGGGGCGAAGCGACGCCACGAACGTCGCAGCTGAACTTGACTTAGACGGTAGTATGTTCGAGATGGTGACACAAAAGCAGGAAAAGGCCAGCCTCGTCAGCCAGGAGCAGTGGGTGACCAGCTTCGATGTCAGAGTCAAGGATTCGGCTTACGGCACGACTCAGACCATAAAGGCAAAAGTCACTTTTGACAGCGCGGACGGCGGAGCCAGCGGGACTTTCCTTTCGACGGGCCGTATCCCGCTCGCCATACCTGCCAAGCCCTCGCCACCCGTGACGGCGCCGACCCAGGATTTCACTCTGTATATCATAATTGGTGCGATAGTGGCCGTTATTGTCGTGCTCGGTGTTGTAATAGCGCGGCGGTAAATTATTATAACCCGTGCGATAACCTAATTGTGATATTTATGTACGAGTTCACTGGCACGATAGTAGGGGTGAGGTGCAAGGACGGCATCGCGCTGGCTTCGGACACCCGCGGAACCTCACATTACCTCGTGCTCAGCAAAAGGGTCCATAAGATATTCAAGCTTGATGAGTCCATAGGTGCCGCGATTTCGGGAAGTTCTGGTGATGTCCAGGGCTTCGTGAGCATGCTCAAGGTCGAAGCCAACCTCTACCGGCTGAACCGGGGACGGGCGATACCGGCGAAGGGATTGGTGCAGGTCGCATCCAACGTTCTCTTCGGGCGCAGGATGTTCCCGTACATCGTCGCAGGCGTGATATCCGGCATGGATGATGGCGTCCCGTGCCTTTACTTCCTCGACCCCGTGGGAGGGAAGATTGAGGAGGAGAAGTTCGCGAGCGCTGGGTCTGGGTCGACCATTGCGTACGGAGTGCTCGAGCAGACGTACCGCGATAACATGACACTCGACGAATGCGCGAAGCTAGCCGCGCAGTCCATAAGGACAGCCATAGAGCGAGATGCAGCTACAGGTGACAAGACCGTTGTCGCTGTCATTGACAAGGACGGGTATCGCGAGCTTTCCGAGGACGAAGTCAAAAGCTTGCTAAAAGTGAGTTAAAATTTAAGTTTAGGATAACTCGGATCACTTTTCAAGTTCCTTTACAATTTCATCGAAACCAATGACCAAAGCATATCCGCGCCTCAAAGTTTTTAGTTCATATTCGTGTATGTCCGGTAGGTCGCAGGCGTTTATATCGCTGCCAAATATGACTTTGTAGTCGTGAGAAAAAGCGTCGCGTGCCGTGTGCCCGCAGCAGATGTTGGTCATACAACCACAGATTATTATGGTGTCCCTGCCAAGGCTCCAGAGGACAGAATCGAGGTTTGTGTTGTGGAAGGCGCTGTATCTCTTTTTGACTATTACTATGTCGTCAGGCTCGGGCCCGATCTCGTGGTAGATTTTGACCCCTTTTGATCCCTCGATGAAAGTTTCCGTGCGTCCCTTGTTTATCGGTATGTCCCACATCAGCCCCTTGTCGTAGCCTTTGGGATGGAAGTACTCGACCGTGTAAATGACGGGAACTTTTAACTTCCTGCAGGTCTTTATGAGTTTTTTGACCATCGGGAGAATTCTCTGATTGTCCGGCAGAAAATAGGCCCCACTTGGTGAGACAAACGCCTCCATCATGTCTATTACGAGCAGCGCCGTTTTTTCTTTCACGATTTTAAAAGGTGCCCTTGCGTTTTCATATTGTTCGGCGGCCATCCTTAGGAACTTTTCCTCAGCCGTTGGCATAGTTGCGATTTAATTTGTCAGCATTTATATTTTAGTTAAAAATTTGCCGATAACTTGAGTTTCTTGTCATTCAGTCTATGGCTTTGTGTCCTGACTCCGTGGGCTTCAGGCGTGAGTCTAGATAACCTAAGATCTGGAGCCTTCTTATCTGGCCCTTGGCGACAATCAAAGGCATGCCGGCGTTGGAAGCTGCCTTGTCTATTGATGCTCCTGCGTTCAAGCTCTTCATTATCGTCCTACCCGCCTCACCGACCAAGACCTCGTCTGCCAGCCTTCTCTTCACCACGGCGTCTATGCCTGGCCTGGCATCCATTATCTTCGCGAAGAGCTCCGGGCCAGTCCCCACATTATATTTGCTGGCTAGCACCTTTTGTGAGATAGTCGAGCCAGCTATGGCGCCTCTAAGGCTCTCAAGGTCCCTCACGAACTGGAATATTTCTTGGTGGCGTCTCAGTTTACCCTCTTCGCTTATTCCCAGGGAGCTGCGAAGGGACTCGTTGGCTTCTCTGAGTACTCTCAGTTCATCGCGCTGGGCAATGACTTCTTGCTGTAGTTTGCGCTGCCTCGGCCCACCGCCAGTGTAGAGTATCCAACCGAGCAGAAGCAGGATTATGGCGCTCATGAATACTTCGATCCAAATGTCCACCGTCATACTCTCCCCACTAAAGTTTAAGCGTAGGGGGATTTAAAACTGCAGGACACTTCATTATTTTCAGATAACCATAAGATATGGGGTGACCGCTTGCCATTGTTGGGGCTGAAGTGTTTAAGGTGCGGACAAAATTACGAGCCGACTAAGGGGCTTTACACCTGCGGAAAGTGTGGTGGTAAGCTCGACGTGACTTATGACTACGAAGCCGTTGCGGCCAAAATTGGCAAAAAGGAGTTGGCTAGAAGGCCCAGCGGTGTTTGGAAATATTTTGAACTCTTGCCCATAATGGATAGGAAAAATATCGTGACTCTTGGCGAGGGGAGCACACCGCTAATTCATGCAAAGAACTTGGCTCGAAAGCTGAGGATGAAGAGCCTTTACCTGAAGGATGAGACACGAAACCCGACATCGTCCTTCAAAGACCGACCGATGAGCGTCGGAGTTTCAAAGGCCGTGGAGTTCGGGGCACGCACAGTAGTCTGTGCTTCCAGCGGTAACGCGGCAATCGCCCTCTCGGCTTACGCGGCAAAGGCAGGTATAAAGTGCTACACATTTGTGCCGGTCGGGGCTTCAGTGAGTAAGATCGCCCAGCTGTCAATGCACGGCGCAATCGTTGTACGGCCTAAAACAAAGGGCGAAGGAGACCCGACTTACAAGCTCATGCTCCAGTCGTGGAAAAAATTCGGTTGGCACCCGATACCGAGCGGAGGTGCTTTCAACCCTTACCAGCCGGAGGGTAACAAGACGATTTCTTACGAAATATGTGAGCAGCTGGACTGGCAAGCACCTGATTGGGTTATAGTTCCGACAGGCGCTGGGACTTTGTTATCAGGCAACGCAAAGGGCTACTTCGAGTTCGAGCAACTAGGATTAATAGAAAAGGTGCCTAGGCTTGCCGCGATTCAGTCCGAGGGATGTGCGCCCATTGTCAAGGCATTCAAGGATGGAACTCCACCCTATGAAGTGCAGACTTGGTCCAGCCCAAAGACATGTGCGGGTGGATTGGTGGATCCATACCCTTGGGACGCCGAGACGGCAATACCCGCGATCAAACGCTCGAAAGGCACGGCTGTGACGGTCAGCGACGTGGAGATACTTGAAGCGGTGAAATCTCTGGCGAGAAGCGAGGGTATTTTCGCCGAGCCCTCAGGAGCGGCCGGGTTTGCGGGACTGCGCAAATTACTGAAATCAGGAGCCATCGATCGCTCCGATGTCGTAGTGGTCGAAGTGACTGGCGGTGGGCTGAAGGATGTCGCCACCGCGATGAAGATGGTCGAGGGCCCCATGACAATTGAGCCCGAACTAAAGCAGCTCAAAAAGTTCTTGGGCGG
>JBDRCL010000072.1:0-5763 GCA_043821745.1 Methanobacteriota archaeon
GCACCTGCTCAGGGCGACTGTTTTCGCGGCCGAGGTCCATCTCCAAGAGCTGCTGGGTGAAAAACTCGAACGAGAGTACGACCACACCACCGGGCTGGCGCTTTGGAAGCTCGGGGAATAAGATAGCAACATTCTATTAAAAAACGCTGGATTTGTCGGGCTGAAAAACTTGGCCTTGGCATCGAAAGGGAACTATTCTTCAAATTTGGAAATAGCCGCTTGGCCAAAGTAAACTAAAAATATTTTGAACGTGGAAAATCAACCTGCGTATTTTGTGGAATCCTTTATCCCGGCGGCCTTGAAGGCATTTTTCCTGTTGTTGCAGGATTCGCAACGTCCGCATTGCACCTTGCCGTTCAAATAACAGCTCCAGGTTTGCTCTACGGGAACGCCGAGCTTGACCGCTAACTTTATCACGTCAGCTTTTGATTTTTTGGCTAGAGGATTTTTCACACTAAGTTTAGAATCCGTGCCAATTGCTATCGCCTTCGACATCGCGGAGACGAACTCCTTCCTGCAGTCAGGGAAGAACGGCGCGTCATCTCCCTGCGGGCCGTAGAAAATCGCGTCCGCCTTTACCGAATCGGCGTAGCCGGCTGCAATCGCCAGCATGATGCCATTCCTGAAGGGGACTATCACGCTCGGCTCGAACTTTCCAGGCATGGGGATTTTCTTGTCCATTAGGGAGGTGACACCCTTGCCGTAAAGGTCCCTCAGGAAAGTGATGCCCACGATGTGGTGTTCCTTGGCGCCTAGGGCTTTGGCTATCTTCTTGGCGCTCTCAAGCTCCCTCTGAGCCAACTGCCCATAGTTGAATGATAAGCAGTAAAGCTCGTACCCCTCGCTCTTCGCGATGGCAGCTGAGGTTGCGCTGTCGACCCCGCCCGATACCAGACAAATGGCCTTCATGAGCACCAACTTTGCTAGTGCAAACTAGACATAAATAAGCCAACTGTTGGGGGTAGAGTTATCTCGGCCGATGAAACATGGATATTGTCAAATGGATTGTGACGTGCTCGCGAAGTACAGCCCAGATGCCCTAATCGAAGTCAAGGGCATTCTAAAAAACATGGAATTCAAACCTAAAAAATCGTGGACCCGGACACCCACATCTCGAATAGATATTTTAATCCCTCCGAAGCGTTTGTTTAAGTGGAGAGATGATAATATGCCGCGTGCTTTCGTCGCCATCGACATCGACGAGGAAGTGCGGAACAGGATAGTCGCCGCGCAGGAGCAGCTCGGGGCCACGGGAGCAGACCTCAAGCTTGTGGAGCCACCTAACATCCACGTGACAATGAAATTCTTGGGAGATGTCCCTGACAAGAAGCTCGGCGAGATTACTGAGGCCTTGACTAGGGGCGCTACTGGGACTGACAAGTTCGACATCGGGGTGAAGGGAATAGGCGTCTTCCCGAACTTAAACTACATCAGGGTGATCTGGGCAGGCGTCGATGAGGGAAAAGACGAGCTAGTTGAGCTCCAGAGAAAAATTGAAGGTGAGCTCGAGAAGGCCGGGTTCAGACGAGAGGGCAGTTTCGTGCCGCACCTGACCATCGCGCGCGTGAGGACCGCCAGACAGAAGGATAAGCTCGCCTCTTTCGTCAACGAAATGTCGAGCGCAGAGTTCGGCGTGACGCGGTCTCTAGCAGTTGAGCTAAAGCAGAGCACGCTGACTCCGAAGGGCCCGATATACAGCACTCTGGCCAATATTAAGCTGGGTTGAAATCACTTGTCCCATTTAGAACTTCAACGATACCATGGCAAACAGCGAGAGAGATATTCGGAGATAAACTGCTGGAATCCCTTGTCCTTAAGTAGCCCCTTCAGCTTCGGTCCCTCGACAATCCTGTAGCCCTTCGCAACGGACCTTGCGACGTGCTTTCCAAACGCGGCATGCTCGTCCAAGATATCCTTTATGAGGACCAGTACGTCTGTCCTGTCCCTCTTCATCTCAAACACCATTCTGCCTGCGGCATCAACCAGAGGCCCAGCCAGACGTTCCTTGGACTTTATGTGCTCACGCACGAAGCCCTCGGCTTCCATGTTCGATGGCGGCCCCACACGAGTCCTGACCTGTGGTAACTTTGACACGCTCATCTCAATCAGTATGGCTGAGTTCGAGTTCGCCCAGACATCACTGCGCATAACCTCGAAGCCCTCCTGAGCCAAACGCGTGACGATAGTCCTTTCAGTCTTGCGCAATTGTGGGTAAAGCACATCTGGCACCACATCAGGCGAGCAAAACACCACGCAGAAGAGCCTAGTACCCCGCTTCTTCAAATTCCTGTCGAGTTCCCTCGCGCCGAGCAGCTTCACCTTCCTCGGGAAGAAGAACTTCAGGCTCGGCTTTCTCATGAAATCCTGGCACGCCCGCACGAATATCACGAAATTCTGCAGCGAGACCGCGGCGGCGGCGTTGCGGTTGGAGTCAACAGGGTCTATCACCACGAAGGGCTGTTTCTCAAAAAGCAACCTGGGCTCGGATTCGTCCGGGTAACTCTTTCCCACATCAATAATCTTTCCAGTGTTCCACTCGCTGGCGGACTCCACCAGCTCCCTGAACGAGCCATGGTACAGTATCAAGAGCTCGCAAAGATAGCCCGAGAATCCCTGTTTCTTGAGCTCGGCGCCGTAAACCCCCACCCCGGAGGCGAACTGTTTGAGCAACAGAATCTCATCTGAGAGGTGCGGCGTCAATCGGCTCTCGACGTAACGTTGATGATGAGGAGTGCGGTCAACCGCGCTCTTGATTTTCTTGGGGTCAGCAACGTCGTAGCAAGGGACAAGGTCTATGTCGAGCCCTCGGAAACTCATCGTCACGTAAGGATGTTCGGCGAATCTTTCCCTGCCAGCCGAACCGGCGACCTTCCGAGCGACGGCTATCCCCTGCCTCTCAAGCTCCTCCCGCGAAAGACTTTCAGGGAAAATTATGAATATGTCAATATCGGGCTCGGTGCGAAGCCAAGTCCCCCGAGCGACTGATCCAACGAGCATTGCGCGGGCGTCAAGCTTGAGCTTTATGGATGCTTCATTAGTCTTAAGGATCAGCTCCGACGCAACGGCATCTACGCGTTTGATATCGGCTCCCCCAGGCTTAACGCGCCTTAGAACCCTCGCCTGAATGCTGGCCATCCTCCCACAAGAACTTGTTTCGTGCCTCGAGTTAAATTGTTAGCGATTCAAAGCCAGAGGGCACCTAAATCCAATTTTGATTTAAATATCTTCAAATTTAACGTTTAAGTTCTTTAATCATTTTTTCCGGCGTTATTGGAAAATCTTTAAACCTTATCCCTGTGGCATTAAACACTGCATTGGCGATGGCCGGAGCAGTTGGAACGAGGCATGCCTCCCCACATCCCTTACCGGAAAAGGGAGCGGTGTCTTCTCTAGACTCCGCCAGCATTACTTTGATTTTTGGAATATCCCTGGCTCTGGGCAACTTGTAATCAATCAAACTCGGGTTAAGAAACTCTCCATTTTTCTCACTGATAAGAATGTTTTCAGTTGTCGCATATCCCAAACCCTGGACCATCCCTCCCTCCAATTGTCCTTCCACGATCACGGGGTTTATTGCCTTACCAATATCATGGGCATATAACATTTTTAGAATTCTGATGTCTCCGCTCTCCATATCCACCTCAACTTCTGCACCCTGAGCGCCGAAATATGGGGCGTTAAATAATGGTTTATAAGTCGACATGGCAACTATCTCACCCGAGGGCATGGAGCTGCTGATTTCCCCAATAGAAATTCGTTTTTTTGGCTTTCCTTTGACGAAAACGTAACCGTCCTTGATCCCAAGGCCATTTATTTTCACATTCAACTTTTTGGATGCTTCCTTCAAAAGTTGGTTTTTGGCATCCGCGGCGGCCAGCCTCACGGCTTCTCCGCTTATGTAAAGAGTCCCGCTACCGTATGAACCCCTATCGAATGGATATATCGTGTCTGAGTCCTCCGTTATGGTTATGTAATCCATTTTGACGTTCAACTCTTCAGAGGCTATTTGTACTAGGGTAGTTTTTGCCCCAGACCCTAAATCTACAGCCGCCGATTGAATGTTGACCGTACCGTCTGAGTTGATTTTAACGATGGCCGAGCACGTCTGATCCAAGCCTGGAGCACAACCTGTCGGATGCATCAAAAATGCTATGCCACAACCTGTTCTCTTTTTCTTCCCCTGTACTCCCAAACCCTTTTTCCTTTTTTGAACCCAACTCATTTCCTTCTTAATCCATTCGGCGCAATCTATGAGGCCGGAACTCCTTATCCGTAGGCTAGTCGCTGGATCAATGTCTCCGGGCTGTATGATGTTCTTCAACCTGAGCTGTATCGGATCAATACTCAGCTCGTCGGCTATTTGGTCCAGCTGCGATTCAAGTGGGAAAGCTCCCTGCGGGTTTCCGTACCCGCGAAATGCACCGGAGATTGACGTATTTGTATATGCGGCGATAGTTTCGCATTTGAAGTTCGGTGTCCTATAAAGTGAAACCAACCCCACACTATTGGCCCCAAAATAAAAGGCAACGCCGGAACTATGTGAAGCGTAAGCTCCCCCGTCGAGAATCCCTTTTACTTGCCTCGCCGTAAAAGTGCCGTCGCGTTTGACCCCCGTCTTCAGGGTGACTATTGACGGATGTCGTCTTGTCGTTAAAAATACCTCCTTTCGTGTGAGTTCCATTTTTACGGGCTTTTTTGCTTTCATGGCGAGGGAAATGCAAATTGGCTCGAGAGAAAGCTCGGCCTTGTTTCCAAAAGCTCCGCCGGTGTAAGGCATGGTGATCCTAATTCTATTTTGAGGGATGCCAAAGATTTCAGACAGTACAATTACGGCAGGATGGGGCATTTGCACGGATGACCAAACTCGGAGATTTCCAGATTCATAACTGGCCAGACACGCATGCGGCTCGAGAGGACAAGAATGCTGTCCTGGGGTTTCATACCTGTCCTCGAATATGTAGTCGGCTTTCGCAAATCCTTTTTTTACGTCGCCCCATTCTTTAAAAATTGACGTGCAAATATTGTTTTTTGCCTCGTGAATCCTTGGGGCTCCAGGTTCCATTGCCTCTTCCGGGTCGAAGACCGCGGGAAGTTCCTCGTAATCCACGTCTATGAGCTCAAGAGCCTCTTCAGCGGTGTCCTCGTCAACAGCGGCGACCGCTGCGACTTCGTCACCAACGTATCGAACCTTATTATCCAGCACATACTTGTCCTTTGGCGTTGTTCCGGGGTGTGGAGTGGAATTGTAAGGCACTCTAGAAACATTTTTATGGGTGATTACTGCCCCCACACCTTTGACTCTCTCTGCCTTTGACGTATCTATCCTTTTTATCCTGGCGTGAGGTACTGGGCTTCTGAGCACCTTTGCGTATAACATTCCGGGTATTTTAACATCCATCACATACTTCGCTATTCCAACAACTTTATCCGGGGCATCTAACTTCGGAAAAGATTTACCTACAGACCCATAGAACCGAGACTTTTGTTTTATATTTACTCCTCCAGTAATTTCCTATCTATGGTCTAATTAAACGTATAAAAATGTGTCTAATTTTTTACGCGCCAAAAGGTTACCAAACGATTTAAGTTACGGCGTTCAATAAGCGCGTCTTAAATTGTTATTTCATTTTTATAAAAATCAATTGGTTAATATTATTAAAATTTATTTATGCCATTTCCACGAAAAAACTAAACTTTAACCCCTCTCAATTACTTACTCTTAAAATAAAATTTATTTTCGGGAATAACCATCCCGTTCGTTAG
>JBDRCL010000073.1:0-4709 GCA_043821745.1 Methanobacteriota archaeon
AGCTCAGTTAATTGTGGGGTGGGAAAGTGGAGGAAGAAAACGAGCAATGTTGCCCGAAGTTTGATCCAAAGCCATGGGATGGAAAGATAATTGAATGGAAAAATAAGAGATTTATTAAGGACAAGGTCTTCACGATTTTTCACATACCAATGAACTTTGGCAAAGCAATGAAAAGGCTTGATGAAAAGGTCAGGAAAGCCGGGGCAAAAATGCCTGACTGGCTTTGTCTCTCGGAACACACCTCAAAGTGGAATATGGATGTTTACCTTGCCATCGACCGGGAGATTCCCGATGCAGAAAATGTCGCAATTAGCGGAAAATTCCTGAGCAAAGTTTACGAGGGCCCTTACAGGGACACGGGGAAATGGTGCCATGACTTTGAGGCCTATGCCAAGAGCAAGAACTTGGAGATCAAAAAAAGGTACACGTGGTACACGACGTGCCCCAAATGCGCTAAAAAATACGGGAAAAATTACGTGGCGATAATCGGGAAAGTTAATTGATGTAACCAAGTTTGACCGACGCCATCGAACCTAAGGACACGTTCACTCTGGCTATCGCCCGTGCCCCGATGGGCAGTTTTTGAAAAAGTTGAAATTATTGTACAAAGTCAAAATATAACACCTCGGAGGTCAGACTTGGAAATAGTGTTCGCGTGTTCCAACGTTCGTTTCGTAAACTGGCCGGCTTCCGTTCCGTGGGCATAGCCTTGATAGTGTTTCTGGCGACCAACATCCTCGTCTTCCTCGTGCTGTCCGTCCGGCCTGACTTGGTCGAGTGGCTCCGGCTCTCCGCCGACAGGCCCTGGGGCATCGTCACCTCCGCCTTCACCCACGTCGATTTTTATCACATCGCCAACAACGTCGAGGGTTTCATCCTGGCGGCCCTGTTGTTCCTGTCGATAAACCTGAGCAGCAGGCGCGCCGTCAGGCGGCGCGTGAGCAGGCAGTTCCTCCTTCTGGTCTTCGTCGCGGGGATAGGCGCGAACCTTCTCGAGTATCCGCTTGCCCTGGCCAGCCCCTGGGACGCCTCATGGGGCGCCTCCGGAATCGTCTACGGGGCCTTGGGCATCGCGCTTTCCGCAGCCGTTCAAACGATCCCGACTCACGTCAAATTCATCGCGAAAGAGAGGAGGCGGTGGGTCGGCAAGCCCAGGCGGTGGGGAGTCCTCAGGTTTGACAGGCGGTCGTTGCGCACCTTCCCGAGCTACCTGTCCCTATCCCTGGTCGCGTCCATCCTCATCATGCTGGTCTTCGACGCAGGGGGCTTCTTGAACGTCGCGCCGAACGTCGATGTCTTCGCCCACGGGGTCGGGTTCCTTTTGGGGTTCATCGGGTTCACCGCGTTACATCTGGTTGGCAGAAAGCGCGCAAAATATAAGTCGAGATGATGGACTTGGCAAAGGGCAAGGGGAAAATGGCCAGGATGCGAGCGAGGGCGGCATACGCAGCCTACGCGATAATCGCCATGTACTTCTTCTTCATGATCCTGGACCGGCTGCTGTCGCTGATTTTCGGCTATAACTTTCAGCCCTACGGATCGTACGTCCCGCCCGGATTCACTCTCTGGGGGCACCTGTTCAATGGGGCCTTGGCGTTGTTCGGGGTTTGGCTCTGGCTGAAGCTTTTGGAACTGGCGGGGCGCAGCAAGCATCGTTGGATTTTTTCTTTGGCGGTCAGTGCGGTTACCTTGACCCCAATGTTCTTGATTCCCTACAACAACGACGCCGACCACCTGATAAAACACGGGTCGGGGGGCGTGATTCCGTGGTACGTGTTGGCGAATGTAGCCTACGTGGCGGTTGCTGGCGTCGTGACGTTGAAGCTCGTCAAAGCGACAAAGTGGAGGCTGGCATTCCTGTTGGCCCTGTTCGCTGCATTCCTGCTGATTCACTTTTTGCTCTACGCGCCGATGTTTCCGGAATTCCAGTGGACTTAGGAGTTTTGTGTTGTTTTAAAAAGGCACACACGTCGCTGACGTCAGGTCTTGACTACTCGACTAGCTCCATCTTCGCCCCGAGCTTGCGCATGTCGTCGACGAAACTCGGGTATGACACAGGTATGCTCTCGGCACCGTCCACGACCGTCTCGCCGCGCGCGACCAGCCCGGCCACGGCGAACGCCATCGCCATCCTGTGGTCGCCGTAGGAATCGAGCCTGGCTCCCTTGAGCTGCTCGGCCCCATCGATCTTGAGCTCGTCGGGCAACTCCTCGACATCAGCTCCCAGCTTGCGCAGCTCCGTGGCCAGCGCGCGCAGCCGGTCGGTCTCCTTGAGCCTGAGGTGAGGGATGTTGGTCAGCCGGGTCCGTCCGTCGGCAACCGAGCCCAGCACGGCCAGCACCGGGACGAGGTCGGGGTTGTCGCCGCAATCCGCCTCTATACCGCTCAGCTCCCCAGCGCCGCGGATCTCAACGGCATCCTTGTGGACTCTGAGGTCCGCCCCGAATTCGTCCAGGAGGTTCACTATCCGCTTATCGCCCTGCGCCGTTTTCATGTTCAGATTATTGACCTTGACCGCCGAGCCCGTGATTGTCGCGGCGCCGAGCACTAACGCCGCCGAGGAAAAGTCGCCGGGAATGGTAAAATTTATCGGATTGAAAGTCTGACCGCCCTGAACGTTGAACTCCATCATCCCCCTGTCGCGCCTGACCTTCACGCCGGCCTTTTCGAGCAGCTCGAGAGTTATGTCGATGTAGGGCTTCGAGCGCAGCTCGTCGGTTATCCTCAGCTTGACGTCGTTCTTGGCGTAGGGCGCCGCGAGCAGGAGCGCCGAGATGAACTGTGAGCTCACGCCGCCGGTTATCTCCGCGTCCCCACCGATCAGCCCCCCACCGACGACCACGGGTGGCCTGTCCTGGGCACCCTCGCATTTGGCCCTGGCGCCGAGCATTTTGAGCGCCCCGATCAGGGGGCCCATCGGCCGCTTGAGTATGGACTCGTCCCCGGTCAGGCGTACGGGCTTGGGCGACAGGGAGGCGATCGCGCTCATGATGCGAATGGTGGTTCCAGAATTGCGGGCGTCAATCAGGTCCGTTCGGGGATTGAGATTTCCGGCGGTACCTTTTACCCTCCAGACTTCTCCCTCCTGAACGACATCTGCGCCGAGCTGTTTGATTGCGTCGACTGTGGCCATCGTATCGTAGCCGATGAGGGGCTTGGTGATCCTGCTCTCCCCATCCGCCAGCAGCGCGATCATGAAGGCCCGGTGGGTGTACGACTTGGATGGCGGTGCGTCGACCTCGCCCGCGATTTTTGATGGTCTGACTTTAAGCGATGACACGTGGCTCCAGCTTGACAATACTCGCTTTAAGATAAAAAGTCTCATCTCCAAAAGTTAAACGCTAAATACCGCCAGATTGATTTAGGGGACTGGAGGCGAGCTCATGGCCATTCCGGCGAAAGTAAAAAAAGAGATCTGGGACCATTTTCGTAGTTACGCGATAATTCAGCTGGCCACTGTCGATGGCGACAAGCCCAGGGTCAGGCCGGTCACCCTGTTATATCTGGACTCGAGATTTTTGGTCTTCACCACGACCGGCGATGCTAAAGTCAAGCAACTGCGCAAAAATTCGAAGATCGAGTTTTGCCTTCCGTTTAAAAGGGGCACGAAAACGGGATATATTAGGGCTTTCGGGGTCGCGAAATTCATCATGGACCAGGAGACGCGGGAAAAAATGGCTAGGCGTTGCCGGTTTTTTAAGGATTCCTGGAAAGGGGTGGATGACCCGAACTTCACTTTGCTAGAATTGGTGGTGAAGGAGATTGAATATCAGAGACCCGGTGAATACTCGGTGTATGAGTACAAGATATGAATAAATTTTAAACATAATATCTCAAATCACCTCATACATTTTTAACGCATGCTTGGACCGCTCGTCCATGGTGGAGACAGTGAACAAATTAAAATTAATGGTTTCTATATTATACACAAAATTTTCATCATGTTCAGTTCTCTTATGGGAGCGTTGCGATCAGCTTTTTCAGCTCATCCTCCAAGGCGCTGATCTTTTCCATTACTACCCCTGCCTCGGCATACTTGCGTTCGCTCACGAGCCTGAGGTACTCGTCCGTCAGCTCCAGGTGCTCCCGGACAATCTCAACTATAATCGCATATGAGTTTTCCACGGGCCGGTTATCCACGGGCCGGTTTTCCCTGGGAGTGATGGGGATTTCACCACCCAACACCGCCGCCACTGCTTTCTCCAGACTGTCCTCCATGGCGGCCTTATCCTTGTATACGGCCACCACCCGCCTTAGCTGAGGGTAGGGGGCAGTTTCCGCGCTGAGATAGACTGGCTCGATATACAGGATGTCTCCCTTGACTGGCAGAACGAGCAGATTCCCTCTAAGCACTGTACTACCTGCCCCTTCCCACAGGGTAAACTGCGTGGATATTTCCCCAGTTTGGTCGATTATTGCCTCTACTTGTATCGGACCCCTCTCAAGCTCGCCCTTGGGAAATTCAAGTGCAATCATCTTGCCGTAGTTCCCAGGATCTTGGGCCACTCCAACCCAAGCGCGCATGTTCTGCTTCCCCTCTGGAGTGAAGGGCTGGATAAGGGTGAATTCGTCCCTCTTGTCTCCGAGGCCAGGAATGTTCGAGACATCTAAAAGGATGTTGTAGGGCTCTACCCTCTTGATAGCTCCATGGTACCTCTCCTCCCCCGGCGACCATAAATCCTCATTCTGATAGAACGCCTGATAATCAC
>JBDRCL010000074.1:0-6238 GCA_043821745.1 Methanobacteriota archaeon
TGGGGAAGGAGGATGCCATTTTCAGCGAAGAACTGAACCACGCCTGCATCATCGACGGTTCCAAGCTGAGCGGGGCGAAGAGGTACATATATCCTCACCTGAACGTTGCGGCTTTGGAAGATACGATAAGCAGGGAAAAAGAAGCGAGACGAAAATTGATAGTCACGGACGGCGTTTTCAGCATGGATGGCGACATGGCCCCACTGCCAGGTATCGTCGAAGTTGCTGAGAAATATGAAGCAATAGTAATGGTCGACGATGCCCATGGAGAGGGGGTCTTAGGAGATCACGGACGCGGAATAGCCAATCACTTCGGTCTACACGGCAAAATAGAAATAGAGATGGGAACGTTATCAAAGGCCTTCGGCGTAGTCGGTGGGTATATAGCCGGAAATAAAGAGCTCATCGAATTCTTAAGACAAAGGGCAAGGCCTTTTCTCTTTAGCAGCGGAACAAACCCGGGCGATGTTGCCGCGGCAATAATGGCGGTGGAAATGCTGGAAGAAAGCGACGAACTGGTAAAGAAATTATGGAGTAATACAAGATACTTCAAAGAAAAGCTGTCCAAGCTTGGATTCGATTTGGGCAAAAGCAAAACGCCGATCACCCCGCTCATGGTTAAAGATGAAAAAATCGCGGCTGAGGTAAGCAAGAAGCTGTTTGAAGAGGAAAAAATTTTCAGCCAATATATCATTTACCCAACTGTTCCTCGCGGGACGGCGCGTTTGAGGCTTCAGCCTTCGGCAGTTCATTCGAAAGAAGATTTGGACTATTGTATCAACGCACTTGAAAAAATTGGTGAAAGTCTAAATTTGATTTAGTTGTTCCAGAATACATGAGATCTGAGATAAAACATTCGCCGTTCTCGGGTGTGGGACAAAATTCCGCGTTACTTGAGCCAGAATAAGTTGTGCCACAGCGTCGTGCAGAAGGCGGCCGTGTCCACCCGATCTTCTCTTCTCTGGGCGATCTTCCATCCGAACCTGCGCTTGTCCTCCGATATCCCGCTCTCCGACTGATTTCTCCTGAAATACTCGCGCAGATATCCCCGCGTGTCCTTCACGAAACGTAGCAGCATTTGCTTCCACTCCCACGGCCCCCTCACCGTCGCATTCTTCTTCGGGATCAGGTACACGGCCACGTCTCCGAATCTTTCCTTGAGAAGCTTCACGTAACTCTGCGCGCTGAAGTACTGGTCCAGCCTCAAGCTACCAACGCTCGTCGCTGGCGCCATTTCAACCGCCTTCAGAAAAGCGTCCTTTTCGCTCCTGAAGCTTGTCCCATATCCGATGTATACACGCGTGTCCAGATCCATGAGCGTAAACGAGTAGATGAATCCCATCTTCTCTTTCTTCTTCGAAGATTTCTTCGCAGACTTCACCCTGTCTTTGAGCTTCTGTGCCTCCGTCGCGTAGTGTTTTCTCACGGTGAGCGAGTATCCCGTCCCGTTGCCCGAGCAGTCCGCGCGTTCCACGCCCCTCTTTTTCAGCAGCAGCGCGTGCATGTTCTGCAGCACCAGGAGCACTTCCTCGTCCGAGTAGAGGCGCTCAACCGTCTTGTAGCTCACGTCTACGCCGGAAAGCAGGCTGAATGCCACGAGCGAGGTCGACATCTCCCGGTTGCTCCTGTCGAACAGGTGTTTGAGCAGCAGAAGAACGGTTTTCTGTTTCAAGGTGAGCTCAGGTTTTCTACCACGCTTCTCCGCCTTCGTAGTCTTGAGGGAGCCGATGGCTTCCTCGATCAGAGGCTCCAGCTCCCTTATTGCTGCCCTCATCCTTTCCGTCAGTCCCTGCTCGTAGGTCCTCCAGTCCCTCTTCGCCTTCGGCGTTTCCCTCTTGTATTCTTCTATGATGTCGTCCAGTATCCTGGTTACCCTCCTCACTTCTTTTGTCCTCAACATCATATCCAATACAACCGAAAGGTATTTAAGGCTTTGGGTAAATATACCCAAATGATGTTAGGAACGATCGTGGTAATCGTGCTCAGCCGCACCAAGCAGGGGCGGGCGAATCAGTTTTGCAAAAAGTTCTACGGTCAGAACACGAGCACGAAGGGGAAGAGGTACAGAAGGGTGGGCTTACTCGACGGGATACCGCACATCAAGCTCACCAGAGGTGTCGTGATCGTTTCGAAAAGAGATGCGGACGTGGTAATCAAGTTCATTAAGGATTTCGGTGGTGTGGAATTTCACGCAAGGGACGTAATCCTAACACCAAAAAATGGGAAGGTTCTTCGAGTTAGGGGTGTAGCTTAATTCTGTCCCACACCCGTATCCTACCCAGATGTCTCATTGGAAGCGCATGATAAAGGTAAAACAAGCCTCGGCTAGGCAGTGGCAGGAAGTTGAATACAGACAGGGTTTGAGGGTAAGGAATATCCTAGAGGAGCTAAAGTATCACCCTGCCTCCATCGCCCTGATAAGTCTGAATGGAACGCCTGCAAGCAAAGACGCCGAGCTGAAGGATGGCAATGAGCTAGTCCTCGTCCCGACGGTGGGTGGCGGCTAGGTAATTCTCGATAAACTTTTAATTCCCCAAGCTCAACACAAATGGGAGTGGAAGATGAGCAAGTACTCTTATGTGGGCAAAAGCATCCCGCGTATCGACGCTTTTGAGAAAGTGACCGGCACGGCTTTGTACACCGCTGACATGAAACTTCAGGGGATGCTTTACACAAAGTTGCTGAAAAGTCCCCACGCCCACGCCAGAATCATCCGCATAGACACGAGCGAGGCTGAGAAGCTCTACGGCGTGCGCGCAATCTTGACCGGGAAGGAGGTGCCCTGCAAGTTCGGAATCTACATGCAGGACAAGGAGATACTCGCCCAAGAAAAAATTCACCACGTTGGCGAGCCTGTGGTCGCGGTCGCAGCAGACACCGAGGAGATCGCGGAGCAGGCAGTCGAGCTCATAAAGGTGGAGTACGAGGAGATGGCCGCCGTCTTCGATCAGCGCGATGCCATGAAGGAGGGCGCACCGCTGGTGCACGAACGCCTTCACGAGTACAACCATGCTCCTTTCATCTTCCCGAAACCCCACACGAACATCGCCAACCATTTCAAGCTCCGCAAAGGTGACGTAGAACGAGGTTTCGCCGAGGCGGACGTTATTGTCGAAAACGAGTTCAGCCAGCCCCAAATCCATCACGTGCAAATGGAAACTCATTCCTCGGTTGGGCAATGGCTCCCCAACGGACAGATAAATGTCTGGACGAGCGCTCAAGGCCCCTTTGCGGTTCGGCAACTCCTAAGCATCGGCTTGGGTGTGCCCATCCACAAGATCGATGTGCAGGTGCCATACGTCGGGGGAGCATTTGGCGGAAAGGCCGGGCTTCACTGGGAGCCGTTGGTCGTTTTCCTCTCCAAAAAAGCTGGGGGGAGGCCCGTTAAGCTCGTAATGAGCCGCGAGGAGCAGTTCCATACCGTGGCGGTTCGTCAGGGGTTGTACGCGCGCGTAAAAACTGGGGTTAAGCGGGATGGAAAGATAACAGCCGAAGAGATCGAATATATCTGGGATAGTGGGGCCTACGCGGACTACGCCGTAAACGTTGGACGCGCCGCTGGGTACGCCTGCACAGGCCCCTACGAAGTTCCAAACATAAAGTGCGATAGTCTGACGATCTATACCAACCACCCTTATGGGACCGCTTATCGGGGATTCGGCTATGCGGAGCTCCACTGGGCTATTGAGCGTCAGATGGACTTGGTGGCTCGGGAGATTGGGATGGACCTGGTCGAATTTCGCTTGAAGAATGCCGCGCTTCCGGGGCGTATCACCGCCACCGGGGAGAGGCTCCGCGAGGACGCCGGGCGAGTGGACGAGTGCATCCAAGCCGTCGTCGAAGCGATAGGCTGGGGGAAGAAGGAGCCGAAGCAAGTCGGCGGAAAACCCCGGGGGAAGGGGATAGCTGCACTCTGGAAGGCGCCTGCGATGCCCTCCTTTGCATCCTCCTCGGCCGTCGTGAAGCTCAACGAGGACGGGACAGTTATTCTTTTGATTGGATCGACTGAGATGGGCCAAGGGACCCCAACGGCATTTGCTCAGCTGGTGGCGGAAGGGCTCCAGATCCCTATCGAGAGGGTCAAGGTGATCAACAGGCAGGAAACTGATTACGTTCCCCACTCGTGGCAGACAGTAGCCAGCCGAAGCCTCTTCATGGATGGAAACGCCGTGTTGCGGACGATCGAAGATTTTAAGCGGCAAGTAAAAACCACGGCTGCGCAAGTGCTTGGAATGCCGGAGGATGCGCTGACGATAGCTGATGGTCGGGTTTTCGTGGCTAGAGAGCCGGAGAAAGGCTTATCACTTGGTGAGGTTGCGACTTGCGGTATTTTGCCCGATGGCAGGGGCATCCGCGGCCCGATACTGGGTTACGGCTACTACACCGCCGAGGGATTAACAAACTTGGACCCGGAAACGGGGCAAGGGTTGCCGGCGCTTATGTGGACTTTTGGGGCCCAGGGAGCTGAGGTGGAGGTTGACCCTGAAACTGGTGACGTAAGGGTACTCAAAGTGGTTACGGCTTTAGACCTCGGGAAAGCCCTAAATCCCTCGCTGATAAAAGGCCAAGTCTACGGGGGAAATGTTCAGGCCCTAGGACAAGCGCTCACCGAGGAATTCATCTTCGATAAGAAGGGGGCCCTGTTGAACGATAACCTCACGGATTACAAAATCCCAAGGGCGCCCGATATCCCCGATGAGTTTGTACCCATCATGATCGAGAATCCCCAAAGAAACGCTCCATATGGGGCGAGAGGTATAGCGGAGCATACGACCGTATCCCTGCAGCCCGCCGTCGCCAACGCGGTTTACGACGCCGCCGGGGTGGACATCTACGACCTCCCGATGACCCGGGAGAAGGTTTGGAAGGCGCTCAGGAAGAAGGAGGGGAAGTAAGTTGCCGTTGCCTAAGTTCGATTATCTCAAACCAAAAACCATGCGGGAAGCCGTTAACCTGGTGGCTGAGCATGGCGAGGATGCAAAGATATTCGCCGGAGGAACGGACCTTTTGGTTCTTATGAGGGATAGGGTAGTCAGGCCCAAATATTTGATCGACATCAAGGGCATTGAAGAGTTGCGAGAGGTCTCGCAAGATAGGGAGAAGGGGCTTAGAATTGGAGCAGCAGTCGCCCTGAACCAGCTAATCGAATCGGATGTTGTCAAGGGACGCTTTAGGGCACTCTGGGACGCCGCGAGGTCGTTGGCAGATCCAACCCTGAGGACTCGTGGCACACTTGTCGGCAACATCTGCAACGCATCCCCGGCTTCCGATACTGCCCCGGCGCTCCTGGTCCACGACGCCGAGGTGGAAGTCGCGAGCAAGAACGGCGAACGGGTCATCCCCATCCAAGAGTTCTTCATTGGAGTCAAGCGCACGTCGCTTGAACCTGGCGAGTTGGTTAAGACCGTGCGAATACCGAATCCTCCTAAGGGGGCTAAGAGCAGTTATCTCAAGTGGGGGCGCACGCGAGGCGAGGACTTGGCTGTCGTCGGGGTTGCCGGGCTCACGGCAAACTCCGGCAAAAAGCTGGTGTGCATCGCCCTGTCGTCGGTAGCCCCTACGCCGCTCCTCGTACCCGAGGTGGAAGGGGTTTTCGAGGGGGGCGGCTCGGTGGAGGAGCAGATAGATAAAGCTGCTTCAATCGTCGTGGAAAAAATTTCCCCCATCTCAGACGTTCGAGCCAGCAAAGAATACCGCCTGCACATGGCCGAGGTGCTCACCAAACGAATCCTCAAGCAGTTGTTGGGGGCGAGCTGATGTCGAGGCACAGGGTTTCACTCACGGTAAACGGCGAGCGCCACGATGTTGAAGTCGAAGCGAACCGGACCCTACTCCAACTTCTGCGGGAGAACCTCGCGCTCATGGGAGCCAAGCAGGCGTGCGAGCGGGGGGACTGCGGGCTCTGCACGGTGTTGCTCGACGAGGTGCCGACGAAATCCTGTATAGTGCTGGCGGTTGAGGTCGACGGGCGGGAGGTGATTACCGTCGAGGGGCTGGCTCGCGAGGAGAAGCTCACCCCGGTTCAGCGGGCTTTCATCGAGCACGGGGCGGTGCAGTGCGGTTTTTGTACCCCCGCGTTCATCCTCACGGCGGAGGCCCTGCTGAAGCGCAACCCAAGCCCGACCGAGGAAGAGGTGAAAGAGGCAGTGGGTGGGATCCTCTGTCGCTGCACGGGCTACCGGCAGATCATTGACGCCATTTTAGACGCTTCTAAATCGAAAAAATAAGGTTCGAAGAT
>JBDRCL010000075.1:0-11268 GCA_043821745.1 Methanobacteriota archaeon
CGAGAGACCGACTTTTTCAGCGTTGCCGGATTTTCCCAATGAAGACGCCCCCCTTTTTCTTTTCCGATTAATTAAATATCTCTTTCTAAAATCAAATTTTGATGACTTGCTGAATTCTCCGCTTTAGTTTTGGCTCCACCAAACCCCATCAATTGGGAGGTATGAGAAAACGTGGACTCATACGTTAGACTGAATATGAATCTGCGGATGTCTCATACCGCAATTGTGAATGAGAAAGTAAGATCCTAAACCAAGAAGTTTCCTAACGAGGGGGAAAATTAGGTAGGATTCGGACAGAATTTTTGCATGGATTTTGGTGGTGCGGCCGGCGGGATTCGAACCCGCGTAGCAGGCTTTTCCCGGGTTTTCATGGGAAGCCTGAGTCTTAACCGCTGGACCACGGCCGCACAAGAGAGACTACAAAACATATGACTAAAGCCTTTCGCGCGCCACTTCGGTGAGCTCCGTCTTCGTCAGCAGCCCGACCAGCTCGCCGTCCAGGTTCTCGACGGGCAGCCCCGAAAACCTCTTCTCGATCATCAGCTTCGCGGCCTCGGGTAGCTTCGTGTCGGTGCGAATCGTCACGGTGGGCTGTGCCATTATGTCCCCAACGAGAAAGTTCCGGATGCGCTCGCTCTTGTACTTGTCCGGGACCACTTCCTGAAAGGAAGCCAGTTTCATCGCGACGTCCCTCGCCGTCACTATACCAATCAGCGCCCTGTTCTCGACGACCGGGAGGGCCAATATCTCCTCCTCGAGGAGCAGCTTTCGAGCGTGGATTACCCTGTCACCGGGAGAGAGAGTCGTGGGGCTGGCCTGCATGACCTGCCCAACGTAAACATCTTCATAGTTCAAACAAATCTTCGCGAAGTCCATTTTTGTGACGATGCCGACGAGCTTTCCCCCTTCCAAGATCGGCAGTCCGCTGATGTCGTGGTCAAGCATGAGCTCCGCGGCCCGCTTAGCCATGACATCCGGGGCGACGCTGATCGGGTCAGAAGTCATGACGCTCGAGACATGGAGCCTGCCCGGGGTCAACCTGTAGTTGTGCATGGAGCCCAGTTCCCGCGCGATGTCCTTCTCCGTCAGTATCCCGACCACGCGACCGTTTTGAGTTGCCACGACCCTGGAAATCTGCTCCTTCTTCATGACATCGATGGCGTCGGCCAACGACCTGTCCTTGTCCAGGGTAATTACCGGCGAGCTCATTATCTGGCTGACGCGCAATTAGACACCCAACCTACGCAATCCTTTTGTGATGTCAGTCTTTGTCAGGATCCCGACCAGCTTCTCCCCTTCCACAACAGGTACTCCACCTATACCGTTCTTGATCATGAGCGAAGCGGCTTGAGCGACGTCCGCTTCAGCGCCTATCGTTATGAGCTCCCTTCGCATGACATCATCAGCAGTAAGTAGTGCCACGTATTTAATGTAACGTGCCCGTGGCCTGCCTCCCCTCTCAATTTTCCGAGTGTATCTCACCTCTCGCTCCTTTATCCCTCTGCTGGAGTGATCAAGTTGCGCGAATACCAAATCGCTCTCCGCTATCAGCCCGATCGGTCTGTCGCCGTCCTTCACCATCACCCTTTGAACGCCGTACTCCTCCATCAACTCCACGACGCGCGCAATCGAGTGAAGGCGGTTGACGGTCACGACATCCTTGCTCATCAGATCCTTGACCTTGAAACTTCCTTTCAAGGATTCTGAAAAATACCTCACAATATCTGTTTTAGTCAAAATGCCGACGACCTTTTTCCCATTCATTACCAGGAGGCTGCTTATGTTGCGGTCTAGCATCATGGCAGCCGCCTTGACTACATCCGTGCCCAAGGATATCGAGATAACGCCCTTGCTCATGACACGAGAGACCGAGATGTTGTCTATCGTGCGCATCCGCCAAGCAAGCGAATCGGATTTGAGTCGTGTCGCCATATCGTGCATGGTCAGGATGCCAGCTGGCTCGCCCTTGTCCATGACGATCAACCGTTTCACCTTGTGCCTCAGCATCAAGTTCTTCGCGTGGGCGATTGTGTCTGCCGGCTTGACCGCCAGGACCGGCGAGTTCATGATCTCCTTGACCTTCAAACCAACAACCTCATCAGGTCATGTTCGGTGATTATCCCGACCAGTTTTTCCCCGGAAACGACGGGCAGCCCGCCGCTGCCTCTCTCGCGCATCAGCGCGGCGGCCTCGCCCACGTCTGTCTCGGGCGTAACCTTGGAGACATCCTTCGTCATTATCTCCTTCACCCCGACGGACATCGCGTCCTCGAACCTGCCCGAGTCCATATGGTCAAAGATTTTGCTGGAGCCGAGGTAGCGCAGGATGTCCATGCTCGTCACTATTCCCACGAGCTTGCCTTCGCTTACGACCGGCAGCCTCCGAAAGCCGCGGGAAATTATCGCGCGCGCTGCATCCATCATCTTGAACTTCGGATCGGCGGTCGCCACATGGCGGGACATGTGATAGCTGACCTGTGAACCGGTGGTGTTCGGTATGTAAGCCACAAAGTCGTGCTCCGACACTATTCCCACTAACTTCTCGTCGTCGTCCAGAATAGGGATGCCACCGATGCCCTTGCCGAGTATGAGCTTGGCGGCCTCGACTATCGACATGTCGCTGGTCCCGCAGGTCAAATCTCGGGACATGATGCTCTTCACCGGCTCGTTCACCGCGGCCAAAAAGTTCCCGCCAAACTTTACGTTGACGATTTTGTGCTTTTCGCCGCCGCCGAGGAAGTCTATGACATCTCTAGTCCGGACAATCCCTATCAGCTTCTTCGTGCCGGGCTCCGTGACCGGCAGCCTCCTTATCCCTTCCCTGGCCATAAGGTCGGCAGCGTTCTTTATCCCAGTCGTCTGGGAAACTGTCACGACCGGCTTCTTCGCGAGCTTCATGATGTCTCCCTCCTCGTGATGGATGCGCGACTTGAAATCAACCGGCCTGCGATCGAGCGACTTGTAGTGCGGGATCCTCTGCATAATATCAACCACATGCAAACTTTATGACGTCCGAACGGCTTAGGACTCCCACGAGATTTCCATTTTCAACGACTGGAAGCCTTCCTATGTTCTTCCTCACCATCACGTCTATGGCCTCCGCCAGCGACGTCTGGGGCGAGACGACTATGGCCGGCGTCTTCATGAGCGAACTCACCTTCTGCGAAGATTTGAAACGCCCCTTGTCGGACTCCTCGGACAGCCTAATCGCACCAGACCTGATGATGTCCGAACGCGTTATCATCCCCAAGACCTTGTTCACTCTCCTGCGCTTGTCGTATCTGACGACGGGCACGCTCGAACAGTTTGCCTCCTCCATCAATTTCCAAATCTTGGTGGTCTCGTCCTCTGGCTCGCATGTGACAACGTCCTTCACCATCAAATCCCCCACGGGCTTATTTCCGGGGACCTTGCCAGCAATCCGCCTCAGTATATCGTCGAGCTTCACAATCCCGACAACTGTCTTGTCGTTTCGACTCTGGATAACAGGAACGTCTGAAATCTCCAAGCCGACCATCTGCCTAGCCAAATCGGCCAGCTCCGTCGCAGGGGTCGCCATGAGTCGCGACGGAAACATTATCCCGGAAGCGGTGATGTTTGAGCGGGTCGAAGTCACCTGCATGACCTCACGCACGGTTATTATCCCGGAGAGCTTCCCCAGATCAATAACGGGCAAACTTCTGATTCCCATTGAACGCATACGCGCCCTTACCCGTGTGACCAGATCATCTGAACCAACGAACACGGTACAGGGGCGCATAACGTCTTTAACGCTCACTCCAATGAGCATGTCCCGGCATGCCATTACACCATCTACTCGCTCATCGTGCCACGACAATGTTCGCAAACCCACATTCCGTTAACTTCGTACAGGTCCGTGGTGACCTCTCCACAAGTCTCGCAAACACTGTGATCAACCCGATCCTCCAAATACCTCTCCGGCTGGGCCACTATTTCGGCAAGTGCTGGCGAGATTACGGCGATATCGGAGGCCGTGACTATCCCGACCAACTTTCCATTTTTCACGACCGGAAGACGACGAATCTTGTTGTTAGCCAAAATCTTTGCGGCTTCCACGATGTCTGTATCAGGATCTATCGTAATCAAAGGCGCGGACATTATCCTCCCCACGCGAACAGTGCTTGGCTTCAAATCCTCGCTGACGACTTTCATCAGAAGGTCCCGCTCGGTTAAGATACCAACCGGCTTTTTGCCCTCCATCACTAAGATGCTGCCCACGTTGTTTTCCGCCATTAACTTGGCTGCCCTGGCCACGTTGGTGCCCTTTATCGCCGTTAGAACTACTGTCCTCATAGCTTCCCTAACTGGAACAACGCGCTTCATCGTGCCACCGATTTTATATTGTCTCTTCTATTTAAAAACTCTTTAAGCTCAAACCGCCACATAATTCTGATTCGAATGAACGCTGAATCCTGGAAGATAAAGGCTGCGACTGAAGCTGCAAAGCTTGTAAGAGATGACATGGTAATTGGATTGGGGTCAGGGACTACCGTCGCAAAGATAATCACGACTATTTCCGAGCTCGGGTCGATTGCGACTTTCGTGGCAAGCTCCTCATCTTCTCAAAAGCTGGCTGAAAAATGCGGGCTGAACTTGAGCTCGCTCGATGTCCACCCCAAACTTGACATGACCATCGATGGGGCTGACGAGGTCGATTCCAATTTCGACATGATAAAGGGACGAGGCGGGGCGCACACAAGGGAGAAAATACTGGTGAGCGCGACTAAGAAACTGGTAATAGTCGTGGATAGGACCAAACTCGTTAAAAGTCTCGGACATCGTTTTCCCGTGCCCGTCGAAGTACTGCCCTTCGCTCCAAAATACACCATGCGCATGCTCGCGGGACTGGGGAAACCCACGCTCAGGACGCTCGCAGGTGACATTCCCATGATCACGGACAACGGCAATTATCTCGTGGACTTAAAGTTCCGCAAAATCTCCAACGTTGCTTATCTCGAGCAACATATCAACACCTTGCCCGGTGTCATCGACAACGGGCTGTTCGCCGGAGTTGCTGATGTCGTGCTCGTCGGCTACGAAGGCGGATGCAAGGTCCTGCGCGATAAAAAGAGCTTCTTGACATTTTTAAACCGCTAAGGAGCCTAATCCGAAAACCGAAGTGTCGAACACCAAAAAAGCTTAAGGATTTGACAAATTAGGACTTTATGTGCCGGGGTAGCTCAGTGGTAGTAGCGCCAGACTCATAACCACCATCAACTCCGGTTGTGAGTGCTGATTCACGAGATGATGTGAGATATCTGGAGGCCGAGGGTTCAATCCCCGCCCCCGGCACCATAAGTTCAAACGCCCGCGACAAGCGCTTTTTAGGAGGTTTTTTAACTCATGGCTGGAGGAGTTTTCATAGAAGATAATTATGGCAAAACTATCAAAGGTCGGGAAAACTGACGTCAGGGGCATCATCCCGAGGCGCAGCCCCGAGTCCCACAAGGGCGACTTCGGCAGGCTCCTCGTGGTCGGGGGCGGGTCCCGCTACGTTGGGGCGCCTGCGCTCGTTGGCTTGGCCGCGCTCCGCTCCGGAGTCGACCTCGCCGTAATCGCCGCACCGGAAAAGACGGCTTGGACCATAAACACGTTCTCACCAGATCTGATCACCGTCAAGCTACACACCCAGGACCTAGAGCCATCCGACTTATTGGATATCTCTGACGAACTTAAACGTTCGACCGCGGTCGTGGTCGGACCTGGGCTGGGATCGCTTTTGAAAACGCACGATGCCATCATAAAGATTGCACACGAGCTCAGAAAAAATCACCAAAAGCTGCCCACCATCTTCGATGCTGACGCGCTGAAGGCCGTGGCTTCAAATCGCGGTCTGCTCAGGGGCATGCCCTGGGTGGTGACGCCTCACGCCGGAGAGTTCAAAGCACTGACTGGCTACGACCTCCTCGCTAACCTGCGGAGACGCGTGGAGATGGTCAAAAAGGCGGCGCAGGAGCTCGGTTGCGTTTTCCTGCTAAAGGGATGTGTCGACATCATCGCATCGCCACATGGAAACACGAAGCTGAACTACACTGGTAACCCCGGCATGACGGTCGGTGGCACCGGCGACGTCCTCTCTGGCATCATCGGAGCCTTCCTATCGCAGGGATCCGGGCCGTTCGAAGCTGCGGCCGCGGGGGCCTGGATCTGCGGGCGGGCCGGTGACCTGTGCATGCGGGAGATGGGATACGAGTTCTTGGCGTCAGACGTAATCGATAAATTACCCGAAGTGTTCAAAGAGGTAAGAGGCAAGAGGTGAACCAATGGCAAAGTTCGAAGTCGCGGAGAAACGCATGTTCAATAAAAAGATATGCATGCGCTGCAACGCGCGCAACCCGATAAAGGCAACAAAGTGCCGCAAGTGCGGCTACTCAGGGCTAAGGGTGAAGAAGAAGGAGCCCAGAGGATGAAGGTAGAGGACATTCTTAAACGCACAATAGCTGAGGATGGCGCCGCCCATCTTACACTCATCGACCCCGAAAAACAGGCCACAGAACAGGCTGGGGAGATGGCTCTTGACGCGGCGGCGGCCGGCACTGATGGGATAATGGTCGGGGGCTCGACCCGCGCCGGCGGCAAGCTGCTCGACGACACCGTGCTCGCGATAAAGAGGTCGACCGAACTGCCGACCATACTCTTCCCAGCCAGCGAGGCTGGAGTCAGCAAACACGCGGACGCCATATTCTTTATGAGCATGCTCAACTCGCGTGACATGTATTTCGTCACTGGGGCTCAGAAACTCGGTGCACCCCTCGTTAAAAAATTCGGTATAGAATCCCTACCTATGGGCTACCTAATCGTGGAACCGGGCGGGGCAGTCGGACGCGTTGGTAAGGCGGACCTAATCCCTAATGAAGGACATGAAATGGCGGTGGCTTACGCGTTGGCCGCACAGTACCTGGGCATGAGACTGGTATACCTCGAGGCTGGCTCTGGAGCCGAGATGCCGGTACCCGTCGAAATGGTGAGGGCCGTAAGAGAGGCTACCGACGTGATGTTGATAGTTGGTGGTGGAATAAGGACGCCGAAAGTTGCCGTCGAGCGCGTAAAGGCAGGCGCGGACATAATCGTGACCGGAACGCTCGTGGAACAGTCCGGAGACAGACGCAAAAAGATAGAGGAAATCGTGGACGCGATAAAGTCCGGCAGAAAGCCCAGAGCCAAGGCTAAGTGATTTTTCGACCAAACCTAAAATCAAGCGCCCTTAAATCTGCTTGCGGTGCTTGGCGCATGAGATGCAAGCATACTCCTTCGAATGCGGCAGAAACACGCGCCTGCGGTCAAGTCCCGGGATATTCCTCAAATCGCCTACCCCATAGTGCTTCCTAACCGTGACAGCCTTGATGCGCGGCGTCAAGCGGCCACAGTAAACACACGACACTGGCTGACTTCGTCCGCCAGCTTTAAAGTGGCCCCATTTCTTGCCCATATTCTCCACCGTGAAACACTATTAATTGTGAGCTATATTAACTTGATTAATGCTTGTGAACCGACCAGCTGCTTTTTATTTTAAATTGCTTGAGGTACAATTTCGTGCGATAAATCTTCCTATTTATCCGAGCGTACCATCGTCAAAATCATCTTGAACTTTCTCACCGCTTTGAGGGCGTGGGGTTTGTTCGCCGGCATTATGATCATCTCGCCCTTTTTTACGTGGAACTTTTTCCCCGAGATTGTGATATCGGCCTCTCCGTCGACGATGTGGACCAAGGCGTCGAACGGCGCCGTGTGCTCGCTCAATCCCTGACCCTTGCTAAAGGCGAACAAAGTGACCGTACCTGTTTTTTTTCTGATCATTTCCCTACTGACCACGGCCCCGTCTTGATAGTCTATCAAACCGGCGAAGCCTAAGACGCGCCCCGTCAGTTCCTTCGCTTGGCTTTTCTCACTTTTCATATTCTCACCTCTATTTTTGTAAAGGCTCCCAGCTTATTCGCTGTACCTCTCCCCCTTCCAGGGATCACCGTGATTGTGGTACCTGTGGGTCTCCCAGAATCCAGGCCTGTCCTCGGCCGTGAACTCGACTTCCGTGACCCACTTCGCGCTTTTCCAGAAGTACAATCTCGGGACGACGAGCCTCACGGGATGACCGTGATCTGGCTTGATAGATTCGTCATCGTGGCTGATGGCAAACAACACATCGGGCTCAAAGAAGTCCCCAAGGAAAGGTTCGTTGTGAAGCCCCCTTCGGAGTGCACAATGGCGAATCCGGCCTCGGGAAGTATCCTTGTGAGCTTCTTTATTGCTCTCGTGCTCACCCCTTCCCAGAGGTTGTCGAGCTTTGACCATCCCGTGACGCAATGGATATCTGAAAATATCTTGACACGAGGCAGCGACGTGAAGTCCGGGTAGCTGAGCGACATCTCCTTTTTCACCAACCCTGAAATCGTGAACTTCCACTTTGAAACATCAATCTCCGGCACGTCTCCGTAATGAAGTATCGGCCATTTATCAGTAAGCGTCTGGCCCGAGGGAACCCTGTTTTTCCTCTCAGTATCTGGGCTCTTGATTATCTTCTCACCTTTCAAGGCCAACACCCTAAATACTTATCACGTCAATCTTTGCCGTCAGGATAAAATCTTTTTCGAAAAGGCCCTTGATCGTGGGTGAAGCCCAAACTCAACCTTGTTGTAGTAGAGGTGAATGCTGGGGTGTTGTCCCTCCTCCTCGGAGACCCTCGCCACCTCGTTGACGAACCTCATCGCTTCCTTGAAATCGTTGAACTCGAAGGAGTAAAACCGTCCTGCATGTAACAGAGTTGTTTTGTCAACTGAATTACCCCCGCGGCGGAAACCGCCATGATTTCGTTGCCCGCTGCAATTTTAACGGCGTCAATTTTTATGTCGTGATTTCTCAGGTTTGAACCCGCGGACCTTTATGCTCGTGGCTGAACCCGCAATTCCTTTCGCTTCCTCAAGTGATATTTCCAAATCATTTATAATCGTCTTCGCAGTTGGGTCATTGACCATCAACTCGACTGGGAAGGACGACTCGTCGATTATCTTCACATCCCGAAAACCGGCCGCCTTTATGGCACCCAAGTACTCTTTCTTCATGACTGCCCCGGAAAGGCATCCGACGTAAGCACCGACGGATTTCCTAATTTTCTTGGGAAGCTCCTTCAACAGGACTATGTCCGAGACCATCAGCCTTCCCCCCGGTTTCAGAACCCTGAACGCTTCCGCGAAGACCCGCCTTTTGTCGGGCGCGAGGTTGATGACACAGTTCGAGATTATCACATCAATCGAACTATCAGCGGCCGGCAGATTTTCGATTTCCCCGAGCCTGAACTCAACGTTCCTGTATCCTCCTTCCTGGGCGTTTTTCCTCGCTTTATCGATCATGTCCGGCGTCATGTCCACGCCGATGACTCGCCCTTTGCTGCCCACCTTATTGGCGGCAAGAAAACAATCAAACCCCAAACCCGAACCAAGATCGAGGACGGTCTCGCCTTTCTTCAAGGAGGCGAGAGCAACGGGATTACCGCATCCGAGTCCTAAATTCGCACCTTCTGGGACTGAGTCCAGCTCAGCATCAGTATACCCTATCTTCCTGCTTATTTCCTTAGCAGTGCTTGCGGATCCACAACACGGACTGTCGGGAGAGCAACAGGACCCATCTTGTCTAGCTATTTTAGCGTAGCCTTCTCTCACGGCTTTCTTTATTTCTTCTTTTTTCATTTTAGATTCCTCCTTAATCTCCTGGCACTATCCTCTGATTATCTCCTTCATCGCCGGGCCAAGCAAATCCTTTACCATCCCGGCGAGATTTTCCACCTTGATCAGGGAAATGCAGCACATCTCACCATCTTTTCCCCAATTGCTTACGATGGCCAGCTTGTCTCCGGGGCGAATTTTTGCCTTTTCCCTTATCTCCTTGGGCAAAACCATCTGGCCCCGCTCGTCCACGCTTACCAACGAATCAACTCTACAACAGCCCAAACCTTTTTTAAACGGACCTGATGATTCCTTTTTCTTGGTCATTTTCAAACACTTATCTACCCTCTTTTTCAGTGTATTTAAACTTTTCTGAATAATCAGAATATACTGAAATGTAAAGAAGTTGCGCCGGCGTCCTGACCGTTTTAGGTTTCTAAAAGAGAACAATCTTAAGATTAAATAAATAATTGCTATAGAAATATTATGTAAAATTCGAAACAATGACGGAGTTGCACTAGCTTATTGAATCACGTTTCTGCCATGAACAAATTCTATCTAATTTTTCCTTCTTTCTTTTCATGTAAAGAGATTCGTTAACATTTTCATAAAAATATTGCCTAATTTTAATCAATGAATTACAACTTCCAAGCTTTAACGCCCAACATCCCTCTCTTGGGCTGATTTTCATGCGGGATTTCACTCCGGCTTGCTCGATCAATTTTTCTTTCATCCACTCTAAAAGACGCCGTGAGCCGAGTATTCCGAAAATTGGATTTAATCCCCCATTGGGCCTATGGCCAAGCGATATGCTTCCGTCACCTTCAAAATACCCTCGGATAAAATGCCTTACATGATTTTCAGGTATGCCTATCGGTGGTTTTAGGTCAGGCGATTTTACTCCTACATTTTTCTGAACCAAATCGCTCACCATATCTCTGGAAAACATAAGAATACCAACAAACGGTCTCGTTTTGAACTGATAGATGGGGAAGTTACCACTTACAGAATTCCGAAGAGCGCTTACTCTATCTATGTCTCGACAATGTAGTTTTAATTCCACTCTTCCTCGCTTCGTGTCTACGTGGCCATCTGCGTCGATAAAACCCATCCAGTAGGAATTTTCTGGAGTGTAATTCCTAAAATATCGACAATCAAAACTGTACTTTCGATACAGCCTTGGCGGACGCAAAATATCTGGGTTAAACGTTTTTAGAATTTTCCAAACGAATAAGTGCGAACGGCCAAAATCCTTTCCTATTGATCTCAGCGAATATCCCTGTTTGTAGGCGCTAATAATCCTCTCTATCTCCTTTTCCATTGTACCTACCGGAGATTTGAGAGACGGTCATTTATAAAGAAACTAAATTGCTGAAGATGCCGGCGTGCTAGTAGTAATCCGTCTTCTGTTTTCAGGCGACATTCAGCTAAGCGGGCTACCACCCACCTCCGGCAGGCGTTCATCGGCGGTAATTTGCCCTTGCATCCCGCGCGATGGCCGTTTCATCCCCGTCGACACGACCTCAGCGTCGCCGCATCATGGCGCGAGTCGGGGGGTGTCGTTTCTGTTCCATCTTTCCGATCTCTCGACC
>JBDRCL010000076.1:0-4064 GCA_043821745.1 Methanobacteriota archaeon
TTACGTTGACAGCACAAAGGCCCGAGAGAAATACGGCGCCGATGCGCTCCGCCAGTGGGCGGCGATAGTGGCGTCGACCGGCTCGGACATACCGTTCACCTGGAAGGACGTGGAGTTCGGATACCGGTTCATGCGGAAGTTATGGAACGCCGCCAGGTTTGCTAGTCCACACCTGAACTCAAAAGTTGCAAAGCTCGAGGTCAAAAAAATCAAGCTGAGGCCAGTGGATCGCTGGCTCCTGAGCCGGCTCAACAAGCTAGTGAAAAACGTCACGGGATGGCTGGAGGACTTCCAATTCAACCGCGCTCTCGGCGACATCCAGAACTTCGTGTGGCACGAGCTCTGCGACATGTACATCGAGGAGGTGAAGCACCGGCTTTACGTCGGGGACCGGACCACCGAAGCTGCCGCCTTCACCCTTTATCAAGCCATGCTAACCTCGGCTAAGCTCCTCGCCCCATTCATACCTCATTTCGCCGAAGAAATCCATCAGACGTACTTCGTCGCAGACCAGCAACTGCCGAGCGTTCACAACTCCGTCTGGCCTGAAGCCGACGAGAGCCTGATAGACGAATCCGCGGAGAAGCTCGGCGAAATTGCCAATCTTGCTATAAGCACTTTGCGGCAGTTCAAGTCCACGAGGAAGATGGCCCTCAACGCCGAGATACCAAAATTGGAGATCTACACCTCGAACAAGGACGTCGCCAAACAGCTTGAGGAAATCAAGGATGACATCGCCGGCACCATGCGGGTCAAGGAAATTAAAATAACTCCGAACAAGCCGGAGCTGAAAGAGCGCGTGCTCTCGGTGGAACCGAACCTGGCGAGGCTGGGATCAAGATTGCGCGGCGACGTAAAAATCGTCACGGATGCCCTGCGAAACGCCAAGCCAGAAGAAATCTCGAAACTTATGGGCAAGGGCAAAATGACCTTAAAGGAGGCCGGCAAAACCATCGAACTTTCAATCGAGGATTTGAAAATAGTCAGTGAACTGGAAAGCGAGGGTCACAAGGTCGAAGTCATCGATATAGCGGACTCCGCCATGACGCTCCTCGTGTCCCTGTAGGCGACCTCAGGACCTGAAGAAATAGCTCGACAGCAGTATTATTAAAAACATCACCGTGAAAAGCACCAACATTATGATCCTGGATCGGTTCATTTTCCTCTGCTGCCGCCCCATCAACTCTTCACATGAAGGGGAGCATATGGACTTGTTCGGGTCCGTCGGCTTGCCGCAGACTACACAATGTTTGTGTTCCTCGATCATTCGCTCACCTTGACTATTGTTGTTCCGGTATGCTTAGCGCCATTTAAGATTTCCGGTAATCGCTTGATCTCGTGTTTGCCCATTATTAAAACAGCTATGTTGGCCCGCTTGATGAGCTTGACCGCGACGGGATCCATGATGATCTTCATGCCCGGCTTGAACTCCGTGCCCACAAGCTTTGTCAGCTCGGCGGCCGTCATTCTGTCTATCTTCTTCGCCTTTGGGTCGAGCTTGGGATCGGCTGTGTAGACGCCGTCAACGTTGGTGAAGAAGACCAGGATTTCCGACTTGCTGGCCTGGGCAAGCATCGCCGCAACCGCATCGGTGGTCTGGCCGGGCGTCGTGCCACCCATAACTGGTACTTTATCTTTGAGCATGGCCCTGACGGCCTTTTCAAACATCGTCACTGTGGTCGCCTCAGCAATGTCTCCCAGCGCAGATATCAACAGCTGGGCGTTTAGACGGGTCGCGGCTATTCCAATCTGATCCTGATGGACTTCCGAAACGCCCAGATCTTTCGCCGCTTTTATATAGTCCCTGGCCAGCTCTCCTCCACCCACCACAATGAGGACCTCGTGCTTTTGCGACCTGAGCCTGATAACGGTTTTGACGATGTCCTGTATACAGTCGACATCGGCAGCATCGGGGACCAATATGGAACCCCCGAAACAAATCGTTACCCTCACGAACTCACCAGACAAATTTTTACGTCATACTATTAATGTTCGAGGCTAAAACTTATCGGGGAGATTAAAATGCCGGCTGACAGCAAGTCGATGTATCAGTTCAAGAGGATGCTCGAAGACCTGGCGGGCAAGCGTGGCCGAGGCACCGAGCTGGTCTCGGTCTACATTTCACCGGACACCGAGCTGGCCAAGGTGACGCAGCAGCTGAGGGACGAGCAGGGCACCGCGTCGAACATAAAGTCAAAGGCCACGAGAAAAAACGTCGTGACCGCGCTTGAGCGGATAATGCAGTTCCTCCGGACTTATCTGGACACAAACCGGCAACCCCCGTCCCACGGGATGGTCATTTTCTGCGGCAACGTCGCCGGCAGGGACGACGTCGCCGACATCCAGCTCTACTGGATAGAGCCGCCCGAGCCCGTGTCGATCCGAATGTACAGGTGCGACCAGGAGTTCGTGCTAGACCCACTAAAGGAGATGATCCAGGTAAAGGAGATCATAGGGCTGTTCGTCATGGACAGGCGGGAGACCACCTTCGCCACGCTACGCGGCAAGCACGTGGAGATACTGAGGAAACTGACCTCTGCAGTACCGGGGAAGCACAGCAAGGGCGGGCAGTCATCACGACGCTTCGAGCGTCTCATAGAGATAGCGGCGCACGAGTATGCCAAGAGGGTCGCTGACGCCGCGAACGCGATATTCTCGCAGACGCCCGACCTCCGCGCGATAATCGTTGGCGGGCCAGGCCCCACAAAGGAGGATTTCCTCAACAGCGAACTCCTCCACGAGCCCATTAGGAAAAAAATCGCCGGAGTCCTGGACACTGGCTACACGGACGAACACGGCATCAAAGAGCTCGTGAACAAGTCGGGGGACATAATTGCTGACCTTGAGATACTGAGGGAAAAATCACTCATCCAAAGGTTCATGGAGGAACTCGTCTCCGGAAAGGGACTCGCGACTTACGGCGATAGAGAGATCCGGCAGGCCATTGAGCAAGGAGCCGTCGAGCTGCTGCTGGTCTCTGAGGACCTGAGAAAAAAAAGGGTGACGACAAAGTGCCAGGCATGCGGGGAAGAAATCCACGAAATCGTTGACAACTTGGAGTCTTACCAGAAGCAGTTGTATGGGCGAGAATGCCCGAACTGTGGGGAGCGGAAACTCGTCATGACGGAGAGCGACGACGTCGTCCAAGAACTGCTCGAACTGGCGGGAAAGTTCAACACGGAAGTGGAGTTCATCTCAACGGAAACTGACGAGGGCAAGCAGCTCTTGAACGCGTTCAAGGGCCTGGCAGCAATACTGAGATTCAGGACTGCCAGTTAGTTTACGAAAAGAACCGCGAGAATAAGTTCCTACATGTCTCCATGAATTGCATTTTTGATTCAAGGCTAAATCTCCGCCAACCACTCCAAATCGGCCTGCTCCGCGCCTAATGCCAGTAGCTGCGCCCGAGCTTTGTAAAAAGTTTCAAGGTACTCTGCCTCGGGCAATGATTGGGACACTATGCCGGCGCCGACCGGAATAAATGCCTTTGTTCCCTTCACTAAGATTGACCTCACGATGATGCCCATGTCTAAATTGCCGGAGTTGCTCACACAACCGAAAGAACCCGTGTAGGCGCCCCTGGCATCCGGCTCGACCTCGTCTATCGTCTCCATCGCCTTTCTCTTCGGCATGCCCGCTATCGTCGCTGATGGGAATGAAACCCTGAGGAGCTCGAACGGGTCCTTTGTCCTCCCGCTTATCTTCGAGACCAGATGCATGAAAAACGGGAACTTTTTGATTTTCAATTTTTCCAGCACTCTTACCCCGCTGCAGGCCGATTCAAACTCGGCGACGCACTCATCCAACAGCATGGCGTGCTCGGCCCTCTCCTTCGGACTTTTCCTGAGTTCAAGCTCCAGCATCTTGTCCTCCGCTGGACTATCGCCCCTCCTCCTGGTCGACGCGACCGGACGGCTCTCCGCAAAATTCCCGCGCATCGTCAAAAAGTTCTCCGGGGACGAACCCAGAACGGCTTTGTCGCCGTCGCGCAGGTAGAAAATGTACGGGCAGGGATTTAGCTCCCTGAGCCTGAGATAAGTCGCAAACGGGTCGCCTGCCCTGCA
>JBDRCL010000077.1:0-9630 GCA_043821745.1 Methanobacteriota archaeon
TTTCAAAACACGGCGGAACCTCCGACGATATCAGTTTGCTTGAACAAGAAGAACCTGACCCATGATTTCGTCCAGAACAGCAAGGTCCTGTCAATATCGATTTTGGACAAGGACACGCCGATGAAATTCATAGGACAATTCGGCTTCAACTCAGGAAGAGAGATAGACAAGTTCAAAGGCGTCGAATACAAAACAGGCATCACCGGGGCACCAATCGTTCTTGAGAACGCGACAGGTTACCTCGAAGTGGAAGTTATTAACAGCGTTGATGTCGGGACGCACACTCTATTCGTCGGAAAGGTGGTCGACGCGCAAACTATCAAAGACGCGGAACCTATGACTTACGCTTACTATCACGAAGTAAAGCGCGGCACGACACCAGCGACGGCATCTACCTACATCAAAGAAGAGAAACCCGCAGTTGAAACTAAAATGCAGAAATACAGGTGCACTGTTTGCGAGTACGTTTATGACCCACAAAAAGGCGACCCTGATTCGGGCGTCAAACCTGGGACTCCGTTTGAAGAGCTGCCGGACGATTGGGTTTGTCCGATATGCGCGGCCGATAAGTCCGCTTTTGTAAAAGTATAGAAGTAAAAATTAGGCCGCGATTACTGGAATAAAACTTGGATAACTGAGAAACCCGAGACAAAAGAAAACTTCGATGCTTGCACAAGTCTATGCTTCGGCGTCACCTCTGGCTCCATCGAAAGCATAAAAAAATTACCCGCCACTACAGAAATTTCAATGATATCGAACATTCTTAGCTTTAGTTGAAAGAAGTCATATCTAATCTTATAACTATTATTACAAATTAGGCTGGCACAATATTAAAAAAATGAAACCGTGGTGAAAAGATGGAAGCGGGGCAACCTAAAGACGAAAAAGCAGTAATGACGATATTTCGAGCCCTGCGCCACCGGAACTATCGCCTCTTTTTCTTCGGCCAAGGCATCTCCCTGATTGGCACTTGGATGCAGGAGGTCGCCATTTATTGGTTAGTCTACCAACTTACCGGCTCTGTGTTTTTATTGGGAGTAGTTGGCTTCGCGAGTAAACTTCCAAACTTCATTTTTGCCCCAGTTGCCGGAGTCATGGCTGACAGATGGAAACGCCATCGCTTACTGATTATCACTCAAACTTTTTCCATGCTGCAGGCCATAATCCTGGCGTTTCTAGTCTTGGCGGGCGCCGCGGAGATTTGGCATATATTAATCCTGAGCGTTGCCCTGGGTTTTCTTCACTCCGTCGACATGCCATTGCGGCACGCATTTTTGGCCGATATGATTGAAGACAGGACGAACCTGGGAAACGCCGTGGCATTAAATTCGACATTATTCAATGTCGCGCGTTTAGTTGGGCCATCCATCGCTGGAATATTGATAGCCACAACGGGTGAAGGAATCTGTTTTCTCGTGAACGGCTTAAGTTTTATCCCGATTATCGCGGCCTTATTGGCCATGAAGATAACATTCAAGATAGCTCAAAACGGGGAAATCGACTTTTTAAAGTTGTTAAAGGGAGGATTTTCTTACGTCTTTGGATTCGTGCCAATCAGATACATCATGCTGCTCCTCGCCTTGGCCAGCCTAATGGGGATGCCCTACAGTACGCTTATGCCAGTATTTGCGAAGGACGTCCTCCAAGGCGGCCCCTACGAACTCGGCTTCTTAACAGCGGCGGCGGGCGGCGGTGCCACGATGGGCGCAGTTTATCTTGCATCTCGAAAGGGTGTCATCAACCTGGGGAGAATCATCCCTCTAGCCGCAGCTACTTTCGGCGTTGGACTAGTTGCTTTTTCACTTTCTAACGTCTTGGCGTTTTCTTTGATGTTCATCTTAATCGCTGGCTTCGGAACTATGATACACACCACGACAAGCAACACGATCTTACAGAACATCACCGACGACGACAAGCGCGGGCGCGTGATGGCCTTTTACATGATGGCAATTTCGGGCATGGCAACCTTCGGCAATTTATTGGCAGGGAGCTTAGCCTCTGAGATAGGCGCTCCATATACAATTCTGATAGGTGGGGCCTCCTGCATTGTAGGTGCTCTGCTTTTCGCTGCGAAACTACCGGCTTTGAAGAAAAAACTTATTGCCGCACATGTGGAAGAGATACGACTTTAAACGCCGTGCTTTTAATCCGCATCATGAAAATCACATGAACGCCTTGGCATCGTCGCTCTCTTTTGAACTCCTATTCTCGAAATTCCTTGCGGCCTCCTCAAGTCCCGCCCCGTGCGCAGACTCCTGCGACCTTCTCTGCCTGACCTTGACGAAGATAGGGTGACTCACCGCCTCACCGACTATGAGCGCCTCACCTACCGGCAGGGAGGAAATCATATCGGCCACCTCGCTCGTTATCGCCTCGGAAGACTGCTTTATGTGCTCGAGATCGTAGGGGTTCGTTATTCGCAATATTATGTTGGTGTTCGTCTGCGAGAGCACGGTCGTCGAGAGCCTCACGGGTCGCTGTGAAATCAGCATCAGCGAGGCGTAGAACTTGCGGCCTTCACGGGCGATTGTCTCGAGAACCGACCTGGATATCGCCGATTCCCTCGACTCTCCAGACGGACAGAACTGGTGGGCTTCCTCTAAGCATAACACGAACGGCGGCACTCGGTTCCGCTTGCGGGCGTTGAAGAGCCTTCGCGCCGCATATGCTATCAGCATCTGTTTCTTGCGCAGGCTTGTCATATCGCTGAGGTCGACGATCAATGCCCTGCCTGGACTCACCGCGCGCCCCCAGTTTGGGTTGTCGGCGCAATCGAATATCCCGAGCGAATTAAGGCCGTTGAGCCACCCCACGAGCGCCTGCTGAAGCTGCTTGTGAACATCCTCGTCTCCCTCTACACGCGAAATCACATCGTCGAGGTCAAACGGGCCCTTGCCAGCACGCATCTCCGCGCGCAATTTCTCAAGGACGCGCTGTAGCTCACGCACCTGAACTCCCGTCATCTCAGGTAAGAACTCGGAAAATTGATATGGGCTCATGTTAGGCACCCCTATTTTGAGATCGTCTCCCTTCACAACGGTCACGCGACCGGAATAAGCGGGGCTATCCGCCAGCCCCACGTACTCCCCGTGAACGTCAACCACAACCACGGCGGGCCTCCCCTGCGCTGCCGGTCGGTCCAACAGCTCTTCGATCACCACCGACGAGAAATGCGATTTACCCGCGCCGCTCATCGCGAGCACCGCCACGTGCTTCCGCAGCAGCCTCGTGAGGTCGAGCTTTACCACCAAATCATGATGCTTTAGCTTTCCGAGCTCCACTCCGCCGTCCTGCCTCAAACCTAGGAAGTTCACCAGTCGCCCCAGTTCGGTCCTGAGCACCTTCTGCCCCGGCGATGGTGGGAAGGTGACCCTCTCAAGCCCGTTCTCCACCTGAACACCGAGCACTTGGGCCTCAGCTATCAAGTACTCCCAGCGGTCGGCGGGAAATATGGAAGTCAGAGGTTTGCCCCTTCGCTCGTACTCCCTCACGGACTCCGCACGCATGAAGTACCTGTTCGTCTTTACGAGACCCGTGACGAATGCCATCAAACGTCCCTCCTCAGTTTCAACCTCGACGAACTGGCCCTGGCGAACGGGCATGCTGTGACCATCATCCGTAACGACGAAGCTGAACTTGTTAGGCGATGGGGAATCTTCGTTCACTATGACGGTACCAATCTCCACATAACCACCTCAAAAAGGTCTTCTGTTTCTCCTCAGGTCGAGCAGGGATGAAGGCCCCAATCTGTCGGAAATGCTATCCCTCACCATACAAAGGTCCTCTTCAACTAGGCGAGCGCAGGCGTCAGCCTCGATGATAACGGACGGCAGCCCGAAAGCGTCGTGGTGAGATGATAAAGCATAGACCAAGGACGCCACACTGTCTGCTGTCTCGGCGGGATTTTCCAGAATATCCAAGAACTCTACGCGAAGCGGCCTGTCGAAGGGAACAGTCTTGATGTAGAACACGTAAACCTTCCCAGCCCAGGCTCCCAAATCCCTGAGCACATAGCCCGCGGGGTTTTCAGCGTATGTAAAAGCAGGAGTACGTTCACCCACCTCCAACAGGTGATCCAAGAGGACCGTGTCCCGTGACCTGTCCAAAATCGACAAATCTCCCTGTTCGAGCCCAAAGTCGCCGAAAGCGGGCAATATCCCACGCTTGAGAATGTCGGTGAATCTTCCGCCTCGGCTGTCCTTCACCGCCCCAACTAGAAAAGAGTTTGATTTCGAGCATGTCTGATAAAGCCTGACGTAAGCCTGAATCAGCTTTTGATAGCGCTCGAACAGAAGCGGGTTGTTTGGAAAACGCTCCACATACTGAGGCACAACAGAACCATCGATTATTATCATCTTGGCGCCGCTTTTCTCAGCGACGTTAGACGCAAGCTCAATTTCAGCCAACTGGCGCTCCATGCCGGACAAGAGTTGGAACTCCCAAGCGTCAAGGGATTCAGAAACATCAATCAATTTGGGGAGTGGAACCTCGTTTGGTATATATTCGGCTTCGCTAAGCATGGCATCACGATAGCGGAATACCGCCGCGAGGGCACGCACCAGTATCAGGTCCAGGCCGTGAAGCTGCTGCTCGAGCAACCCGCCATCAACGCCTGCCACTATCAAGTCTGAGAGTGAATCCATCTTGACCTCATTCACCAGAAACGGTTCAACTATTCCTTCAACGCGTTCGAAGCTAACTTTTCTGAGGCCAGCTAGCGCCTCGGCGACTTTTTTCCTCCGCCCCTGTTGCTCATTTATCCGACCAGCTATCGCCTCAAGAGCTTGTTCAAACCCTACTTCATCATTAGAAGTTGGGAATCCTTGCGAAAATGAGTTCAATCATAACCTCCACATTAAATCTAAAATCTTGAGCGACGCATGAAAATCCATACCGGATGATCCTAACTTCCAACTCCCCCCTTGAAAAGTTGGAAATGGTGCTTAAACGACTTCGGGGGAGGGGTCACCGAAAGTAATATTTAAACCATTTATTTTGTAATTAAAGCTATTCGTAATTAATAATATGGAACTAATTTAATCAAAAATTCGGCATAGTACTTAACTGAAATCTTGTTATCTATACTTTTTTAGAAGGCCCTCTCGATTAATCAGTTTTTCGTCCTTAATAACGATTTCAATTTTTTTTTTAATTTCCTTTATGTCCTTAAGCGGATCTCCATCAACCACCACTAAATCAGCTATCTTTCCCGCTTCAACGGTCCCGAGGTCGCTTTCTTTTCCTAGTGCCACCGCTGAGTCCTTGGTGCTAGCCATTAACGCCTCCGTAGTAGAGAATCCGCATTTGACCAATTGCTCAATTTCTTCGAGAAGGCTGAATCCGGGAAAAACGTTCGGTTCTCCTGCGTCTGTCCCCGTTATTACTTTCCCTCCGCCCCTCTTCAACCTCCCGACGAATTCCTCCATCTTTCGCCATACTTGAGGAGCAACCTCCGTGTCTTTGCCACCCCAATATTTGTAGAGTCTGTCCTTAACGGAGGCCGAGCGTTCCTCCATCTGGCGCATGACCTCATCGGGATAATAAACGTTGTAACCTGATTTTGGGTCGGGCTCGCTCCTCCTTACCAGCCTTTCCCGGTAGTTGACGAAGGTCGGGCAGAAGAACACGCCCGAGGATATCATCAGGTCAATCAAGCCTCTAACCTTTTCAGAATCCAAGTTTACTTGGCTCCAAGTTCTAACCGTTTGAGTAAATAGATGCTGACTCCTCGAGAAAGCCATTGGACCAAAAACTTCATTTATCTTATTTAAATCCTCTTCAGTGAGGTAGCTGTCATCGATTAGAGTAGTGATATGTTCCAAACAATCGATGCCCAGCTTAATGGCGTCCTCCGGGCGAGTGACCAAAAGGTGTCCAGCCGTCAAAAATCCTACCTCGTGGGCCGCATCGATAAGGGCCTTCAAGACTTTAGGAGTAAGGCGGTAGTAAAGCTTGACCAAATCTACTCCGCTATCTCTGAGCTTTTTAATCTCCTGTTTAGCGCCTTCTTCGCTCTCAACAACATCTGCAAAAGAATAAGTCGTACCTGGACCATCTATCAACGGACCCGATGCAAAAATACGCGGCCCTACCTCATCCCCTCTGGCTATTCGATCCCTTAAGCCCAATATTTCATCCAGAGGACTACCGAGGTCTCTTATCGTTGTCACGCCGCACGTGAGAAAGAGCCCAAGGACTTGTTTTATCCATGTTGAGTGAACATGCATGTCCATTAATCCCGGCAAAACTGTCTTTCCTTCGATGTTGATTACATCTGCATTTTTAGGATAAGTTTCCTCGCCCTTTTTGCATACTTTTTTAAACCGTCCATTTTCAATCAACACCGCTGAATCCTTCATTACACGTCCGGTCCCATCAAATAGATTTCCGCCCTCAACGACAATCAAGCATATCGCCTTCCTATGTTTTGACCTTCATAGTTAAAAATCAAGCTCAGTAGTAAAAATGAATATTTTTCTTCAGGACGAAAGATGTGACGAAATTAAGACACATTAACTATTAAAGATGTAAAAGTAATGTTAGCGGGGATAAATTTGGTAAAGGTTGAAAAATCAAAAGAACTATTTGAGAAGGCTAAACAGGTGATCCCTGGTGGAGTTAATAGCGAGACCAGGGGACCTGCGTTTGGAGTCGAGCCTGGAGTTTACCCGATGTTCATCAGCCACGCGAAAGGATCCCATTTCTGGGACGTGGATGGAAACGAATTCATCGATTATCAATTGGGTTACGGCCCGCTGATATTGGGCCATGCTTCTGACATAGTTAACAAGGCGGTGGAAGCGGAGCTGAAAAACGGGGGGTTGCTAACTCTAAACCGAGAAAACGAACAGGAGGTCGCCAGGGAAATAATAGACGGAGTCCCATGCGCCGAGATGGTCAGGTTCCAAAATACAGGGTCGGCGGCGGTTGCGGGAGCTATGAGAATAGCGCGCGCCTTTACTGGGAAGGAAAAGATAGCTAAGCTGGATTTGGGTTATCATGGGTGGCTCGACGAGCAGAGCATAGACGTGGCCGGAGGCTTTGAAAGCAACTACTCGAAAAAAACCAATTTCCCGGGAATCCCCTCGAACGTTCAGGAAAACATACTGATACTGCCCTGCAACAACATCGAAGTCACGGAAAAAATCATAAAACGTCGCAGGGAAGAGATAGCCGGCGTCATAGTCGAACCCATAAGGCCGCCTGTTGTGCCAAACAAGGATGGTTACCTAAAATTTTTGAGGGAGATAACGGAGGCCAACGACATTTTGCTGATTTTTGACGAGGTTAAAAACGGTTTTCGCGTCGCCTTTGGCGGTGCCCAAGAAGTGCTAAAGGTGACCCCAGATCTGGCCACTTACTCCAAATCGCTTGGGAACGGGATCCCAATCGCTGCTGTCGCCGGCAAGCGAGACATCATGGAACCCATTGTGCCCAAAGCTGGGCTCGCCGGTACCTTCAACGCGAACTCGGTCAGCATGGCCGCGGCACTCGCCACCCTCAGGGCCCTGAAAGCTAACGATGGCCAGATATACAAGCATCTGTATGAGCTCGGTGGAGCCTTCAAGAAAGGGCTCAAGGATGCCACCGAAGACTTGGGCATTAAAGCCGTTATTGGGGGCCCTGAACCGATGTTTGCTATGGCATTCACCCAACTTGAAGAGATCACAAATTACAAGGATTGGCAGGTGGTGGTTAAGGAAGACGCCAGTCAAAAGTCGAGGACGGTTTTCGAGAGGAAATTGCTCGACGGAGGGATATTCCACGTTCCTAATCTCGCCTCGATTTTCTTCAACTCCTCAACGCATACAAAAGAGGATGTGGACAAGACCATACAAGCGGCTTACGAAGCTATGAAGGAAGTTAAAAAAATTCAGGGTTAACAATAAGTTTTATTGAGTAATTAGAAAAGGGTCGGCAATCACTTTATTTTTAGAATTCGGGCGGCATTGTCACTGAGGATTTTTCTTTTGTCAGACTCAGAAATATTCGCATTGTTCAATTTTGCGATTTCCTCTTTTACCTGGTATGACGGATAATCCGATCCGAACAATATCCTGTCAGCACCCACTTTGCTGACCGCATACTCAATTATCTCGCTGCTGGCTCCAGTGGTTTGAAAAGCTAAGTTAGATTTTTGAATGGACGGGTGGGTGATGCCCCCCATGTGCGCCGCCCAGAAATTTTCAGAGTCATAGACCTTGATGACGGCATCAAGGTCCAAAGACTTTGCAAAGAACTCATTATGATCTATAATCTGCTGCGTCTTTTCCCGGGAATTATTAACACAAAAATTATACAGGGCGATGCTTTCCACGTGTATCACTACAGGAATATTCAAGTCCCTCGCCAGCTCCACGACCTTGAGCGTCCTCGGGTCGCAAATTCGATACTGGTGCACTTTTGGGTGCAACTTCAGACCGCTGAGGCCGAGTTGCTCTATCGCTCTGCCCAACTCATCCAATGCAAAATCTGGGTCCAGCGGGTTGACTACGGCAAAGCCGATAAACCTATTGGGATATTTTTCCACCACGGATGAAATCCGGTCGTTGTTCTTCTGGAAAACTTCCCTATCCGTGCCTATTGGCAATGACCAAGTGACGGCTTTGTCGATGTTTGCTGAATCCATCTGCCCAAGTGTTTCCTTTACCCTTTCGTCGGTGGCCGGATGCCTCATACCTAAATGCACGTCGATAATCATTGAAATCCATGTATAATTTTTCCATAAACTCTTAAGTCTTTAGCCAAATGTGTATTTTTAAATTTCAAATATTTTGAGAAGCTATATCAATGATTTTACCCTGTCCTTCAAAACTTCCTTCGGCAGCATCGCATAAACCCCTCTTAAATCGTTTACCGCCTGCGATATCCTGAAGTCAACGCTCAAGCTACAAAATATGTAGGCTTCGTCCCGATCGAAGCCTTTGCCGACCAAGAACTCAATGGCGTTTCTCACGGCAATTTTAAGGGCCTCGTCTAGGTCGGGAGCAACAGCCGTCAATATGTAATTTTCTTTAGTTTCCGCCATTGGGTAGGTTATCTTGGAACCTTTTATAACGTTCAATTGTATTACTCCGCGTAGACAAGTTTCCAAGGCTGTTATATCCACTTCCCCATCCCCTTGGCAGGCGTGGCCATCTCCAATGGAAAACAGGGCGCCATCAACGTGAACGGGTAAATAGACCTTTGACGAGGCAACAAGTTCCTTATTATCCATGTTCCCTCCATGCGTGCCTATGGTTATGCTGGTAATTCTTCCGCCAGGCGGAGCTACGCCCAATATCCCGAAGAAGGGCCTCACCGGGATTTTTACGCCGGCGAATGACGCTGTTTTGTTCTTGATGTCGATGGGAATGGCCGTGTCCAATGAATATGGGTAATCCTCCGGTATGACGCCCATCCCCGGTAAGATGAGATTCAACCCGTAGTCCACCCAAGGCTCGATTTCTATCAGGTTTATTTCAAGGGTATCGCCAGGACTCGCCCCCTCCACATAGATGGGTCCGGTTAGGATATGGGGGCCAGGCCCCCTTTCCTTAACTTTATTGTAAATGTCCCTCAATTCGTTGGGTACGCTGCCCCCGAACTCTCTGTCAACCGCGGAGGTAAACTCAGCAACTGTGTAAACTT
>JBDRCL010000078.1:0-2934 GCA_043821745.1 Methanobacteriota archaeon
GCACATTCTTAGCCGGGGCCAGATTCTTTTCCAGAAGGTACTTTTGGAACGCTGGCAGCTTATCATCGAGCGTCGTTTCCATTTTTCCCATATTTTACCCACTTGGTTTTTGGTCTTTATTACCACAAAATACCCAATAGCGGAAACTCATTTATGCTTGATTTCATGATCCAATTTTTCTTTTTATTTTTTTGGAAATGAAGTAGGATTGCACGAAAGTCTGGGAAAAACCAGTTGGATATATTAATTGTAAGGCGGGCCGCTTGAATCGCGCCATGATATGAATAATTGATGAAAGAAATAAATGGCGCGATTCCACGCTCTCGCCGGCCTCGCTGTCCGGCTGACGCCGGACTGATTCGCTCGGCGGCTTGCCCGCCTTACGGTGAGCTGCCCGGCTACGCCCGGACTCGCGTTTCTCGGCGTGCCGCTAACAGCGGCCCGCCTAACAAAACGCTCGACCGGCCGTCACTTCGCCTGCATCAAAACCTTCGGTTTTTTGCAGGCTCGTGCCACCGGTCAGCTCGCCGTTAGCTGAAAACAGATGAAAAATTCGACGGGAAATTGTTAGATGGAAAAGCCGCTTCTTGAGGGTATGCTATTGGTTAGAGCAAGATATGAATGTGAATACTGCCGCCGCTTGCTCACCGAAATAGGATGGCAAATAGAGCACATTTGGCCAGAGTCAAGAGGAGGCACATCAGAAGAACAGAATCTGGCAGTGTCATGCCAGCGGTGTAACAACAACAAAGGAGACCACGTCGAATGGATCGATCCGTTGACCGGCAGCACCTTCCCGCTGTTCAACCCAAGGACGATGGAGTGGGCGAACCATTTTAGGGCAACACACGACGAGGTGATAGGCATTTCTTCGGTGGGCAGCGCGACCGCTGCGCTGCTTTTCAGGAGCACGCCCCAATACCTGCCGCGTGACATCTCTTGGGATAGGATTGAAGGGCTTTATGAAAACCAAGCTCTCTATTACTTTCTGAATCACCTCAGATACAAAAGACTCAGAAACGACTTCAACGCCCTGTACAAACAGTTGACTACCCCTCTGCCGCCTGTAGACGCCACTCCTCATGAGCAGCAGATAGCTGGTTTCGCACGCGGTCTTCTCCTACTTGAGTTGTACTTCACTAGGTCCAAGCTGGCGGACGTGTCCAAGGGGATTGTTCACGGTGAGCATTTGCTCACCTCTTCGAGACTCACCCCGACCCAGCTAGCAGAGGTTCTGAATATCCTTTCCATATTTTACCAGCAGCGGGCCACCATACATTTCGAGAAGGGGCGTCCACAACAGGCCAGCTTGGATCAGCAGGCGGCTCTCAAGTTCTATGCCTATGCAAGGCGTGGCGAAGGCCAGGAGCTTCCGGAAGGCGATGACCCAGACCGGCTGGCAACCTTTCTTCGCGCTAAGACTCTGCGCTGGAAATACAGTCAACTTGAGGTTGGCCGTGCTACCCTCGACGCATGCTTTCAGCGTATTGGCGATCTCGATCCTTTCTACGCGACATCACACTATGCGTACCTTGTTGACCTAGTTCTCCTTGCTCCAGACCCGCCGAACCGACTGGTCGAGCGCCTCTACGAAAGGGTCAGTGAGACGCTTCGCACTGAAGGGTATGGGACTACCACCGACTACGCAAAGCTAATAACATTGCGCCGACGTTGGTGGGTTTTGCATTTTCTTACGGAAGCCAATCCAGATCACGCAGCCTTGGTGGCGGATGTGGCTTTTTGGAAGCGTGTCTCCATGTTCAACGAAATACGAGAGCTTGATTCATATGTGTCACGTGTATCCATCGGCAGCAAAAGTGCGAAGGATATTCACTCCATTATCAGGCAAGGCTCACAAGATCAGCTAACAAACGGCTCCACCGGATCGCCGGGAAATCCGGCTCCCGGTGAGCCTTAGCGTTAGGTTAACATACTTAGGAGGGCACCGTGACACTTCCAACATATAAAGACATTATCGAATTGATCAAGAAAGGTGCTACCGTCGAAGCACAAGAAAAAATTATGGAACTTAGGGAGAGCGCTTTAGGGCTTCAAGAGGAAAATTTTACCCTTCGAGAACGGGTCCGTGCTCTCGAAGATGAGCTTAAGTTGAAACAGCAGCTGAAATTTGAAAAGACTAAGTATTGGCTGATCGATGGCCAAACCAAGGACGGGCCATTCTGCCAACGTTGCTATGATGTCGAAAAGAAGTTAGTTCGGCTGCAAGATTATGAAAACAGCTGGTATTGTGTTGAATGCAAACAGGGATATGATTATCGTGGACCTAACCTGTAGCTCGAACGACCCCATCTTCGGCTGGCCGCTCAGTTCTCCCGTTAGGCGCAAACATAGGGGAGCACACATGACTCAAATTCCCGACGAAATGTATCAGGCGCACACGATACTTGAAAGGTATGTCGAAATTCATGACAAGATATTTAAATTCTCTTGGCGAAAGGCTATTCCGATTCCTGGCCTCTTCAAGCCCATAGACTATGCTCAGCACTTAAGAGAGCTTGATTCCTTGGCGTCGGAGTTGAAACAACTCGTCATCTCCATAAGCAGTAGAACCGAGGTGCCAGACGTGTTTCATAAGTTTATTGCGGCTCTCCTTGAAACAATCCAGTTTCTTCGGGACATGTGCAGGCGGCTTTACGACAAGAGCGAGGGCGATTTACGAAGTTACACGATGAACCAATATAATTCTGACGTGGCCACGTACGAAGAGTTAGTGAATAAGTATCGCTTGTTGGGATCAGCGTTGAACGAATATATTCGTAAATGAAAATGCCTAACCCGGCACTGCACCTGATCGCAATTCCGCCGTGCATCATAGCGGCAGGCGAGTTTTGATGTTAGGTAGCGGGGGAAATGCTATGTTCAAGTTGATAAATTCGCTATTAAATACCACCATAGCGATAGCGGTATTTCTAA
>JBDRCL010000079.1:0-28830 GCA_043821745.1 Methanobacteriota archaeon
CGGTCGAGGAAAAAGAGAACAAAGAACTTGGTTGGTTAATCGCCCAAAAATATCCCTACGTCCGGAGCAGGCTCGACGAGAACCTGCGGAAGGTGATCAAGGAGGTGGCGATAAAGGCGATACTGCTCAGGGCCTTGAAGACGCTTGGGCCGACGAAGAGGTCCGCCAAGTTGAAGAGGGAAGAATATCGATTTGGCGCCGATGAAATTGATCTGGAGAGCACGCTGGACCAAATCCTTGGAAAGAAGGAGTACCAGCTGGAGGACATTATCGTCGAGACTAGGGAAAAGAAGAAGCTGACATGCGCCCTGATGGTGGACACGAGTTTGTCCATGGCCGGAGAGAAGCTGGCCGTGGCGGCCGTCGGAGCGTCGATTTTGGCGCTGAAACTGAAGGATGACAATTACGCACTGGTGACCTTCGAGACGCATGCGAGCGTCCTGAAGGCCATGAACGAGAGAAAGGAAGTGCAATCCGTCATCGGTGATTTGTTGGAGGCACCTGCGACCGGGGACACCAACATGGAGGATGGATTGAGAGCCGGCTTAAATGAACTGGAAAAAGTGGTGTCAGGGGAAAGGTTGGGGATCATAATAACCGATGGCCAGTGTTCCAGAGGATTCCATCCGGAGGAAGTCGCGATAAAATATCCAAAGCTATGTGTAATCATGATTGAATCCCCCATCTCCAGCGTGGAAACTTGCAAAAGGCTTGCAGGTCTGGGCAAGGGCAAGGTGTACATGATAAAAGATTATTATGAGGTCCCTCGCGCCATCTACAACCTATTGAGGGAGTTTGCGTGAGCTCAATTGGTAATGCCCCCGCGGAAGCTGGTCTCGCGTAATTTCGTGCTCCCCGTTTTTTATTTTCGGCAGAACCATCGTCAATATCGCGGCCAAGCCCGAAATGAGAACGAGCGACATGAAGGCCCAGTAAAATCCCATCAGGTCGGCCGTGTAACCGACAACAATTGTGGCCATCAATCCGAGCCCCTGGAAGCCGCCGAAGAACACGCCCACGTACATCCCAGCCTTTTCCGCGGGGCCGAGCTCGGAGGCGTAGGTCAGGCCCACGGGGCCGGTCGTCTGCGCCCAGAACCCGAGCATTATCAGGAACAAAATCGAAACCAGGCCCGAGGTGTTCAGGAACGCCAGTAGCGACAGCGTCATCAGCACCAGGGAAATCGTGAAGGTCTTCTTGCGCCCGATGGTGTCCGAGAGTGAGCCGCCGAGGGGTGCGGCGAATATGCCCGTTCCCATCGCCAGGCTGGTGAGCAGCCCCATCTCGATCGCCGAGGTGCTCCTGACGGCGACGAAGTAGATAGGTAGGAAGGTGGTGAAGCCCTTGAAGACGTAATAGCTCAGCCCCGATACCAGCGTCAACAGGATTATCGGGCGCCACACCATCTTGTTTTTCCTCCTGACGACCTCGACCTCGGGCTCCTTCACGAATATCCACAGCAGGAGCGCAGCCAGGCAGGCGGGGATGAAGAGAAATGATACCGCGTACCTCCAGCCTAGGGAGTAGGCCAGCGGCACCAGGAGCAACGGCGTGGTGGCGAACCCGATCCCGCCCCCGATGCCGTGGATGCCCATGAACTTGCCCTTCTTCTCCTTGTAGAGGGTTGTGATTACCTTCGTGGCCTGAGGGTGGTAGGCGCTGAACCCAACGCCCATGACCACGCTGATGAGCATCAGCGAGGTATAGTCCTGGGCGAACTGCAGCGAGGACACGGAGATCCCGTACAACGCAAGCCCAAGACAAAGGGTCAGCTTCCTCCGCCTGTAGACGTCGGCGAAGTGCCCCATTATCGGGTTCAGCCCCACGGCCGTGCCCAGGTAAACGCCAACGAGCAACCCGCTCTCCAGGTAGCTCAGGCCGAACTCGGGGATCAGCAGAGGAAGCAGGAGGGGGACGAGGTATTGGAAAAAGTCGTTGATGAAATGTGCAACGGTCATCGAAGTCAACGGCAGCCATTTGTTAACCATTCGAGACACCATTACCAAATCTTGAATATTATCGGGCAGTGTGTTAATAAAACAAATTATTCGGGTTGCTTTCAAGATTCTGAAATTGCAAAGCAAGTTTTAAGAAGTTGGGTGGGAAGGTTGTTTTGGAAATATGGAGGATTGAAATTTATGGCAGAGAAGTGTTCGGCGGAAGAAATGCCCCCAGGGATGGCTTGGCGAACCGCAGTTTCGGCAGTCGTCGGCATCGGATGGTTCATCTTCATCATAATATTCCTGTTCTTCTGGGCGAAGCACTATACGATTTACGAGAACATAGCCATCTTCCTGGTCTCGATACTGGTGATTGCCGCGATACTGGCGCCAATCTGGATAATGTGGGGCATCAGGGCGGCTCGTGAGATGGAATCCAAGGGCAGGAGAGGCAGGCCGAGGAAACAGGGTCCAAAATGACGGCCCAGCTATTTCCATTTGAACCTCTTGAACAGAGCCTCTCGTTCCTTCTTCAGTATCAGTTCCAGAAACTTGTTGGAGAACTTGGGCTCCTTCGCCAGGATTTCCCCGACTGCGGACGGTTTTAGCCCTCTGCTGGCCAGCCCCAACGCGGCAGTTTTCCCGTACTGAGAGATTAGCTTGGAGCTTCCCAGGATTTCCTGCCAGAGCGCGACTTCCCTCCCGCGATTTGCCAACTCTATTGCCCGCCTTACTTCATCCTCGGATTCCTCCGCCATCCCTAGCCTGCTCGACCCACAGAAGGGGCACTTTGGCTGCTCGTCAATTTTGTGCATTTGACGTTCCTCGACGTATCGCTTACATTCGGTACACGCGAAGGCGCGGGCCTCGCTCAGCAGTCGGGCCTTGGTCGAGGCTATCGCCAGCAGCTTCATCCTCTCAGGCATCACGGGCTCGAGCGATAGATAGCGCTGCGTCCAAGCCAGACTCGATATCGGAGTGGGCTCCCGCAGTTCACCCAGGGAGACGACTTCCACCTCGCCGAGCTTGATGCGCTCCAGCACCTCCAGGGTCCTCTTGAGGTCGAGGTCCTTGCGCACAACCTCTTTGAAGGTCTCCTCGAAGACCGGGGTGCCCCTGAGCGCCCGCGTGAGCTTGTCCAGTACCGAGCTGGTTACCTCGGCCTCTCGTTCCAGGACCCCCATCCTGCGCGCGACTTGGGCCAGGCGCCACCTGAAGAACCTGCTCTCATCGATTATCTTGCGCAAGTCGCGCTGTACATTTGCGGTCAGCTTTCCCCTCAGGATCTCCACCAGATCTTCAGGGCTCAACGACTTCGAACGCAGCAGGATCCTGTAGGGGTCGATCGTCGTGGCTGTGGCTTCTCCTATTTCCTCAGAGGCCTTGTAGGCCAGCAGCCGCGCGAGCGTCCGGTTGACCAAGCTACCGAAGCAGGCGTTGACCACGCAGATTCCCTTTACCTTCTCCACGGTCACGCGGGAGTCGGTCGGGAGGGGGAGCTTCGCCTTCACCTGTTCGCAAGCGTCAGCGAGAGCCAATTCCATTGTAGCTTTGTTGGCATCGTACTGTTTCGCGAGCTCCGCCGTGATTTCTCCGAACTTTTTGCCGGACCGAGCGAGTGCCTCGATCTTGCCGCGTATTTTCCCGACTTCCTGCGCCACCGAGTAGGGCACTGGTATCTCCTCCCCTATCCAGGTTGGGATCGAACCCGTGGGGTCCTTGTCGGGCCTCACGAAGACCTTGTCCTTGAATATCTGCAGGATTCTCCACAGCTCGCCACCTATCACGAACTTAACGCCAGGCTCCCCGTACTCGGCGATGAACGACTCGTCCAGTATCCCCACCGGCTTGTTTTTCTGGTCGTCAACGACGATGTACTGCTTCAGCACCGGGATCATCGACAGGTTGCCAAAGTAGTAGTCGAAGACCCGCTCGGTCGACCTTGGGCGGGAGAACTCCCTGTCGTCGTCCGAGACCCACAGCAACCGCCTCTCCAGGCTCTGTGCGAACTTCAGCACGGAGAGCAGGTCCTCCTTGGTCAGGTCCTTGAACGGGTAGGCACGGCGCAGGACATCGTAGGCCTCGTCGACTGAGCCCGTCCTCCGCGAGGCGAGTATCGAGACGAGGGAGTGCAGCAGGACGTCGAGGGGTTTCTCCGGAACCTGCACAGGCTCCAGTTCGTAATGGTGCGAGCGCGCGGCTATCACTATGGATTCGAGGGCGTCGTCCGGGTCCTGCACGACTATGGAGCCGTTTGAGACCTCGCCAATCTTATGTCCGCTGCGGCCCACGCGCTGCAGCAAGCGGGTCGCCTGCCTCGGTGAATTGTACTGTATGACCAGGTCGACGCCTCCGATGTCGAGGCCGAGTTCCATCGAGGAGGTGCAGATCAACCCCTTCAGATCCCCTTGCTTCAGTCCCTTCTCCCCGCGCAGCCTGGTGAACGCCGAGAGGGAGCCGTGGTGCACGCCTATGGGGAACTTTATGTCCCAGAGGCGGAAGCGGCTCGCCAGGATCTCGGCGGTCGAGCGGGTGTTGGTGAAGATGAGGGTTGAGCCGTGCTCCTCTATCAGCTTGCGCATCGCGCGCAGCCTTGCAGCCACTGTAGGGAAGGTATAGAGCTCGGAGGCGAGCAACTCGTCGTTCTTCCTTGCCACCGGGTAGAGGACGTCGATTTTGATCTCCCTCGCGACGCTGACGTCGACTATCTCGCATTGTCTGTCGACGCCGACCAGGAACTTCGCCACCTCCTCGGGAGAGCCTATGGTCGCGGAGAGCCCGATGACTTGGAACTCCGCGTCCTTCAGCTGCCTCATCCTCTCCAGCGTGATGGCGAGCTGCGCCCCCCGCTTGTTGTCGGCCAGCTCGTGCACCTCGTCCACTATCACGAAGCGCACGCTGCGGAGAAACTCTCTCAGCCTCTTGCCCAGGAGGAGTATCTGCAGGGTCTCCGGGGTGGTTATCATCACGTCGGGAGGTATCAGCGCTTGGACCCTCCTCTCCCTCGTGGCCGTGTCGCCGTGCCTGACGGAGACCCGCAGGTCCAGGTTGCGGCACCACCGGCCCAGTCGTTCCAGCATGTCCCTGTTCAGCGCGCGTAGCGGCGTTATGTATATGATTTTTATCCCAGGCTCGCGCGTCTGGGACATGAGGAGCTGGTGCAGCGCTGGGAGGAAAGCCGCCTCGGTCTTGCCGGTACCGGCCGGAGAGATCAGGAGGACGTTCTTGCCCTCGAGAATCTTCGGTATGGCTTCCCTCTGCGGCATCGTGGGCTCCTTGAACTCACGCTCGTCCAGGAGCTTGCGGATCGGCTTGGCCAGCAGGTCGAAGGCGTTACCATTTTCCAAAATTCGCACCCAGACAATTTACGTTTCAATAATCTTATGCCTATTGAGTTGGGCGCATTTGTCGCACTCCAGCTCGTCGTTTCTGGATTGGTGTGGCAACTCCCCAGTTGATATCATTTTCAGTTGTTTGACTAACGATAGGCCGCGTCGAGCCCGAATTTCCTCCGGAGCTCGTCGAGCCTTTGCTTGAGCTCTCGCTCGGCGAAACTATGCCTACCCGGCAGCGCTGATTTGAGTTCCTCCATGGATTCTTGGTAACGCCCGACACCGGCGGCGACGATTGCTCTGTCGTTCATCCTTGGATGCGGAGACAGGAAGCCGAATGGCATGGGCACCCCCTGCTCCAAGACTTCCCTTATTTCGTTGTCGATTTTTCTTGGAGCCACCCTTGCGCCTGCGCCCACGAGCTCGTACGGGTTTTTGAGCTCGCCCTTTATCTGCCATATACCGAAGCTCGGACCGTAGATGAAGAAGTCGCTGTAGCCGTGCTCGTCGTAGCCGGCCAAGAACCTCCACTTGTCCTGCAGACTCGGCCGCTGCTTGTATCGCCTGAGCATTTCCCCCATGATTTCGGAAACGGAACGAACGCTCATCTGGTCCACCCTTGCTTGATATAAAAATCGGAAAACTCACCCTTGAACTCTTCCCACTTCACCTCGACGTCGCTTATGTCCGCTCCAGATGGGCCACGACGGCAAAAGTTTATCATCCTCTCCACATTCTCGCGCTCACCCTCGAATACGGCTTCGACCCTGCCATCGAAGAGGTTCCTGACCCATCCGCTAACTCTGATTTCCCTCGCCAGTTCTCGGGTGTAAGCCCTGAAGCAGACGCCCTGGACTTCGCCACTCACGTAAACGTGCGCCATGGCCTTCATTTTATCAGATATAATGACACCCTCTCAAAATTTAGATTTATCCCTTGATTGTAGGCGGCGGTGAGTATGGGCCGATCATCCAAGACGTTAGCCAACGACAGTCCGGGCTAGTTGGTCTCCGCCGCCGTGTTAAGTTTTGTATTTTCGTGCACAAAAACCAGTCGCCGCGCCTCACCTAATGCCCCCTGCAATCGGCGTAAAGGACTGAAAAAAAGAGGACCAAAATGCTTTTAAGGAGTTTGTAAAATTAATAAGAAAGGCATTTAGAGGAATGGAAATTTGTCGCGAACAAAAAGTAACACAGCAGTTAAAATGGCCAGCGCAAAACCAGCGCCGCGAGTCTTGATGAGATTCGACAATATCGTTAATTTGGTTACAATAATTGCCAGTTCTTACCATTACTTAGATTACATAAGAAAACCATATAAAAGTCTATTTTATTTAGGTTGATGATAAGCATGGTCAGTGCAAATCCAGCGCCTTTAGGATTGATGGGGTTCGGCTTGACTACGGTGTTGCTCAATTTGATCAACGCTAACGTGCTCTCGTCAAGCGGGATGAGCATAATATTGGTGCTTGGCATATTTTACGGCGGCATGGCCCAGATAATCGCCGGCATACTCGAGTTCAAAAATGAAAACACCTTTGGAACCGTTGCTTTCATATCCTACGGTCTTTTCTGGTTTTCGTTGGTTGCGCTGTTGGTCTTACCGACGATGGGATTGGCTAGTGCAGTCGACCCGATATCCATGGCGGCTTACTTCATCATGTGGGGGATATTCACAGGGTTCATGTTCATCGGCACGTTGAAGTTGAAAAAGGGGTTGCAGGTCGTGTTCATAACATTGACCATCCTTTTCTTCCTGCTGGCCGCGGCTGATATCAGCGGGATCAGCGCGCTGAAAACGATAGCAGGCATTGAGGGAATCTTTTGCGGGGCGAGCGCGATATACGTCGCCTGCGCCGAAGTCCTGAACGAGATTTACAAGAGACAAGTGCTCCCCGTGTGATTTTAAAACTTCTTTTATAATTTTTTTAAAAGCACGACCTAGTATTGTGAAAAAGGCCCTTAATCAATATCGGGCAGTTATCCATAAGGCTAACTTATTAAATAATGCACTGAATTAGGAGAGCTGGTGGAACATTGTACCAGGACACGGTCCAAGACCTGCTGCAAAACACGAAGGTTTGCCTGTTTGTCATCGACATGCAGAATGATTACTGCTCCAAGAAGGGCGGCTTGGGCAAGACGGGAACAGACCTTTCAATGATAGAGGAAATGGTCCCGAGGTTGGCTAAATTTTTAACCGAGTTTAGAAAGTTGGGGTTGCCCATCATCCACACTAAAAACGTTCATTCAGAGGAGACGAATTCACCAGCCTTGGTCAGGAAGAAGATGCACGAATTGGCCAAACCGGGAAGCTGGGGCGGCGACTGGTTTGAAGAATACGGGGAGTTCAAACCAAAGGATAACGAGTGCGTGATCGGAAAGAACCGTTTCAGCGCTTTTGAGGGCACCAATTTGGATTTAATTCTCAGGAGCAATGGCATCGAAACGGTCATTATTACCGGAGTCACGACCGAGGTCTGCGTCGAAACAACAGCCAGATTGGCATTCGTGAAAAACTATAATGTAATTTTGGTAAAAGACTGTGTTGCAACGATAAGCAAGGAGATACAAGAGGCTTCACTAAAAACGTTGGAGAATTTTTTCGCGTTCCTAACCACGTCCGGAAAAGTCCTGGAGATTCTGGGCAAAAAGGTTAGTTGAAGTATTAGACTAGTCCAGTTTTATCTTGAGACGAATCGATTTCCATCCATGTAAAACCTGAGTTTCCTCTTCAGATCCGCGCTGACTCCGATCCTATGAGAGCGAGATATCTTGAACTTCTTGGGTGTGGCGTTCACTATCGTCAGTGTCCGTGATTTCGTCAGGTCGAGCTTGTGATGTGAGTACGTTATCCCCATCGCCTTTGTCATTCTGCCGGGGCCTGATGTCAGCAGTCGCTCGTCATTGACGCCTCTTCGCTGCTTCATGAGGTCCATGCCCTCAAGAGGCTCGACGGCCCTCAGCAGTACCGCTCCTGGGATTCCCTCGCGTTCGGCGGTGACGTTGAACATCCAGTGGTTATGCACCATATAAACGAAAGCCAGCCCGCCTTGCCACCACATGAGATCGTTCAGCTTGGTGCGCTTGCGGGAAGCTCTCGAAGCCGGGTCGCGCTTCCCGAAGTAGGCTTCGGTCTCCACTATCATGCCGCTTGTGACTCCCTCCGGCGAACGGTGAACCAGTACCTTTCCCAGAAGGTCTCGGGCCACCCTTGCCGCGTCCCTTTCGTAAAAGGACCTGTGGAATCCTTTCATATCATCCCTAAAGACTAATTTGTAAAGTTAAAAATTACTCCCATTCGATGGTGGCCGGGGGCTTGTGGGTGATGTCGTAGACGACCCTCGTGACCTGGGGATTTTCGTTGGTTATCCTGGTGGAGATCTTCTCCAGAGTGGCATAGGGGATTTTTGCAAAGTTGGCGGTCATGGCTTCCCTGCTCTCGACGGCCCTGACGGCGACGATGTAGCCGTAGACTCTCGCGTCGCCCTTGACCCCGGTGCTTTTGGTGTCGGTCAAAACGGCGAAATATTGCCACAGGCCGTCTTCCAATTCCACTTTTTCTATCTCTTCCCTCACTATCCTGTCGGATCTTTTGATTATCTCGACCTTCTCCGGGGTTATTTCGCCGGCTATCCTGACGGCCAAGCCCGGCCCGGGGAACGGTTGCCTCCAGATGATGCCCTTGGGCAATTTCAATCTTTCCGCGACTTTCCTGACTTCGTCCTTGTACAGGTCCCTCAATGGCTCGATTATCCCCTTGAACTCGATTTTCGTCGGCAGCCCCGCCACGTTGTGGTGCGTCTTTATCCTGTCGGACTTTCTTCTGAAGCCTGATTCGATCCTGTCCGGGTAGATTGTCCCCTGCATCAGGTAATCAGCGTCGACTTTCTTGGCGACTTCCTCGAAGACCTTGATGAATTCCCCCCCGATTATCTTTCGCTTCTGCTCAGGTTCCGTTATCCCTTTCAACTTCAGTAAGAACCGTTTTCTCGCGTCCACGGAGACGAAATTGAAGCCGAAGTTCCCGAAAGTTTCCCTGACAAATTCTGGCTCCTCTTCCCTCATGAAGCCGTGGTCCACGAAGACCGCGGTCAACTTCTTCCCCATGGCTCTCGCCGCGAGTACAGTCGCCGTGCTCGAGTCGATGCCCCCGCTCAGGGCCGTTATACATCTCTTGCCGCTCGCCGCCTGCTTTATTTCCCTTATGGCGTTTTTCACGAAGTCGCCCATCTCCCAATTTGCTCGACATCTGCAGACCTCAAAGATAAAGTTCCTGAGCATTTTTCTGCCGTTCTTGGTATGGGTAACTTCAGGATGCCACTGTAGACCGTAAATCGGGCCGGTCTCGTGCTTGAATGCAGCCACGGGGCAATTTTCGGTGCGCGCGAGGACTATGTAATCCCTCGGTACCTTATAGACTGTGTCGCCGTGGCTCATCCAGACCTTTTCTTTCCTTTTCAGTCCCTTCAGGACCCCTACCGGTTTGTCGATAGTCGCAATGGTCACTCCGTACTCCCTTTTGGCCGCCTGCCTCACCTTCCCTCCGGCGATGTGGGCGATGAGCTGGTGCCCGTAGCATATGCCCAGGACGGGGAGGTTCAACCCGAAGATCTTTTTTATGCGTCCGGGTGCGTCCTCCTTGTAGACGCTGGACGGTCCACCGGACAGGATTATTCCCTTGACGTTGAATTTTTCGTTGATGGCCTTGAACTCCTCGAGCGTCACGTCGGACGGGACGACCTCCGAGTAGACGTTGAACTCCCTGACTCTCCTTCCTATGAGGTGGGCGTACTGGCCGCCAAAGTCGACAACCACGACCGCATCTATTTTCGCGGGCATCATCATACCTCGTGTTTCATCTTAACACATTAATTACAATTATTAACTCTTTAAAGCAGGAGTCCGTCTCCCTGCCAGTTGGCTATAAGTTTAAGTGTTGGAAAAGTTAAAAAGAACTTCAGCCAAAATAGTACTCGGAGGTTGAAACGTGAAGCTTGATGTTAAAGTCCGCGAGAAGTACCCAGATTTCGTCGCGGGTTATGTCCAGGCGAGCGGCGTAACTGTTGAGCCGACCATTGATGGCTTGGTCGAGAGAAAGAGCCAGGTCTTCAGCGACATCAAAACCCGACTCGGTACCGCCGACCTGCTGGAGCTGCCGGAAGTGAAGGCCTACAGGGCTTTCTACAGGGAAATGGGCGCTGACCCGGCGAGCTATCGCCCCGCCCCGGAGTACTTGATGAAGCGGGCCCTTGACGACAGGTTCCCCTCGATAAACAACGTGGTTGACTCCTGCCTGCTCGCGACTGTGGAGCACTGGGCGTCAGCCGGAGTCTATGATCTTGAAAAGGCCAAGGGCGAGGTGATGACAACGCTGGCAGGCGAGGCCGTGCCGTTCGAGCTCATCGACGGCCGCAAGCTGAGCCCCAAGCCCGGCGAGGTTGTCCTCAAGGACGACCAGAAGGTGCTTTCCGCATACACGTTGGGTGATGCGAAAGCCACGATGGTGACCCACAAGACTTCCAGGATAATGATCGTTGTGTGGAACGCGCCAGGCATAGGCAGAGACCGTGTCGAGGCTGCGGTGAATTCCCTCGCCGTCTACGCTCGGAGATACTGCGGCGGCCACATCGAACACACCGAAGTTTTATAGGGGAGAAAAGACGAACGCGTCAACTTTGCTCGGCGTAGCGTTGATACTTATCGGTTCCCCTAGTGCCTGCCCAGATGTTCGGGAGATTCATAGACCTGCCGAGAAGCCAATCGTGGTTAAGCTACACTTACCACAGCGACGGGTTCTACTTCGCTGGTTGCTTTCATAATTTCCCTACTAAATATTAGCCGCGGAATTAAGCCGAACCATCGCTCTCGAGAGGGCTCAGCCATTTCGAGTTTTTAGCTATTATTTTCCCTTCAGCTTCAATATGGCTTCCGCGATGTCGCCGCCAGTTTCCTTCAGCGTCAGTGCAGCCGTCTCTTGGTTTACCCCGGCTTGCTCCATGACAAGCTTTATGTCATCGTCGCTGGCTTCCATCTCAGGTTTTCTCTCAATTTCTCTGCCGACGACCTGGTAGCTTCTCTGGCCTGACATCTCCGTGAGCGTGACCTGCGCTCCCGGGATCACTATCTCCTTATCGGCGAGCTTTATCACGACCTCCTGCACGCCGTCAAGCTCCTGCATCTTAACTCCCATCTGGCGCATTGCTCTTTCCATCTGTCGTTTGTCTATCTTCTTCGGGAACATCCGACCACCAATCCTTTTCCTCCCCAATTGTTATCATCATTGCCTAAAACTTTAATCATCGCCGCCGAAGCCCCTCCTGACGGACACTGCACCACCCACTCGAAAAGCTATCATCTCCCCGCCCGACAGCAGCGCCTTCCCGCTTGCGAGCAATCGGTCGTTGGGGTCGACGACGAGGACTTCCTCAGCCGGCCGGATTTCCGGATCGGCCGCGACCACATATTTGGCGAACACGGTTTTGCCCGCGGCGACAAAAGGTGCTGCGTCGCCATCGACGGCGACGCGGAGGCGTGGAGGTCTCAGGGCAGCGTGCAGGAGTTCAGCCCCCCTCCTGTTCAAGACGATGAATCCGTCGGAGGCGCGAATGGTGCACAGTATCTCGTCACCCATCCAGACCTGGCGTATCCTCCCGCGGGTCTTGACGATGCGAACACCATCGGAGAATAACTTAACCCCGACTCCCTTGTCGAACAGGTAGTCGGCTACTGCCCTGAGCCTTATGAGCTCCTTTTGAGTTGGCCCCTGTAAGATGCGATCAAGCCCCTAAATTTGTTTATTGATAATCTATCGTCGAGGGTAAAAAATATCGCGTTGACTCTATTTCTTTCTTGGATGTATCCTCGCGTCGATGACAACATGGTCCACCCCAGGGGCGTATCGTTTGACCACGCGTTTTTTTATTATCTCAACATCCCGTCCGCCAGCTGCCTGCAAAATTCTGTCCACGGGGCGTTTGAACTTCAGGCTTGACGGCACGCTCTCGTGGTAGTGGATCACGCCGCCATCCGGCTTGAGTACCTCCATGGCAAGCGGCAGGTATCGGTGCGTCACGTGGAGGATGCCCATCATCACCCGGTCGGCCACGCCTCGCGGGGCGACTTCGTTGCAATCGCCCAGAACAGGTTTCACGATGTGGCCCACTTTATTAATCCTGATATTTTCCGAGAGGTATCCATGCGCGACTCGGTTCATCTCGATTGCGTAGACCTTGCCGGGGTAGGCATGGACGGCTATTGGGATGCTGAACTGCCCAACGCCTGCGAACATATCCACCACAACCTCGCTCGGGGCCACCTGCTCGATTATCCGCTTTCGTTCGTGGGTGTTTCCCGGGGAGAACATGACCTTGGCCACATCGAGTTTGAACAAGCACCCGTTCTCAGTGTGTATGGTCTCGGTCTTTGGGTCGCCAGCGATAACCCTCAGTTTGGGCTCCCTGAAGCGTCCCGTTATCGCGCCTTCGCCGATAGCGACGGTCCTAGAGCCGCTCAGCTCGATAATCTTTCGCGCGATGTCTTGGCCCCGGCCAGCTAGTCCCGGCGGCAGGTAAATGATTGCTACGTGACCTATCCGCTTGAAACCGCGCGGCAAGAGTTTCAGTTCATCTTCATCGAGGATGTTCTTCATAGCCGTGTACAGGTTTGCCATATCCTACACGTCAGTCCTTTTTTTCGCATTACTTTATTGGTTTTGTTAAATCAATCTTGCCGAAATATTCTAAAATTAATTTTATCCTTGCCCGAGCGATGCAGATATCTTCCGTCATCATATCTATACCAAGCGCTGCTGCGACTCCGGTGGCTCCGTCGTTTTTAACTTCCGGCCTCGAGAAAGTTTTCCAGAGCTTGTCCCCTCGGATTTTTTCTTGTGCTTATGTTTTCTGGGCTTTTCCAAACCGACGGCCTCCAGGAACCTTCTCCCGATAACTCGGTTAACCTGCCTTTTGATGCTAGCCTTGCTGGACTTGCCGAAATAGGTGAGCGGTATGGTCGCCCCGGCCATGCGCGGGTGACCGCCACCCGAGCCGATCTCGCTGAAAGCCTCCCTCAGCTTCTGCCCGAGGTGCAGGGATACATCCTTTGTCCTGGCGGAGATCCGGACGGCATCGCCGCAGATGCCGTAGATAAAAGTTGTTGAGACGCCGTCTCGGTTGAGCAGGAAATCAGCCGCCTGCGCTATCAGGTCCCGGTCATTCACCTCATCCACGTTGGCTAAGAGGTAGCCGCTGTTTATCTTGCTCGTCTTTATCGCGGTCGCAAGGACGTCCAAAGCGTCGGAAGATATCGTGGGCCAGAGCAATCCCTTGAGCAGGTCCGCGTCGACCAGGTTCATTAAGTACTCAAAGGCGTTGAAGTCAGGCGCCTTGGCTCCGCGCGTGAAGAACATGGTGTCGGTAAGTATTCCTACCACGAGCGCCGCCGCAGTTGCTCCGTCAACCTCGACTCCGCCGTACCTCAGGTAGTTTGTCATTATCGTCGCGTTCGCCCCCACGAAGGAGGTGTCCACATATCTCCCCCTGACCTCCCCAGATGGCACGGAATGGTGGTCTATGATGATTGTCGGGAGTATGTCCTTAGGCAGGGAGCAGTTGGCATGGGTGGCCACATCCACCAAGGCGAAGGAAGGATACTTTGTAAAGTCCGTCTTGTCGGCCTCGTGCAAATTCAGCTCGAGCAGGTTGACCAGCGCGCGATTTTGCGGGTGGCCAACCACGCCGTCGTAAATCAGGTCCGAGTCGAGTCCGAAGGCCTTCGCGTACCTTTTCAGCGCCACGCCGCTGGCGATGCTGTCCGGGTCAGGGTTGGTCTGCAGCACTATTGCCAGCTTCCCCCCGACCAGCTCCTGGATCAGCGCTCGCAGCCTTTTCTCCTTGCCCATGTCCTTGAGTACCTCGAACTTATCGATGGCGAATTTGGCCAGCAGTTGCGAGCTGGGAAGGGCGTCGCTGGCTCCCAAGCGCTTTGCCTCGTCGACCTCCATCTCATCCGTAACGCGAGCGACGACGACTGGGTCGACCTTGAGCTCGGCCTTCAACCTGTGTATGGCCCCCAACGCGCTTTGGACTGCAGAGAATTCAGGGACCATTATGAGTATCATGTCAGATTTTTCAAACCCCGCCGCCTTCAGGACGTTCGGGGCGCCGAAATCGCCAACGACCGCGTTGTAGCCCAGTTGCTTTAACTGCTTAACGCGAGTCGAGTCTCTGTCAACGATTACCAAGTCCACGCCGCGATCCTTGAGCTCGGCAGCGACCGAGAATCCCACGTCGCCACATCCCAAGACGAGATACATACGTCCAACCTCCCCCGCATACTTATTTCTTACGAATATTAATGGATAAGTGATATGTGGTTGAGCGAGGTTAGGTTCAGTGCGGTCTCTTTGGCTGACCTTGAAAACCCTGACTTGCCTCAATTATTTAAGGAAAAACGGAGCAAGGTTGTGAGGTGATGAATTGCCAAAACCAGCGTGGGTCAAAGGCGCGCCCAGAGTGACCAAGAAGATCCCGGGTCCAAAGGCGAAAGAGCTCGTGTCCAAGGACGAGCGAGTGATGTCGCCGTCTTACACTAGGTCAGAGCAGATCGCAGCGGACGAGGGCTGGGGTTGCTACGTGCGGGACCTCAACGGAAACGTGTTGTTGGATATGTCATCCGGCATGTTCGTGTTGAACTACGGGTACTCTAACCCCAGACTGGTCAAGGCGGTCGTCAAGCAGGTCAAGAAGTTGACGCATTTCGCTGGCACAGATTTCTACTATCCCGCTCAGGTGGAGCTAGCCGACAGGCTTATCAAACTAGCTCCCGGAAATTCACCAAAGAGGGTTTACTTCGGGAACTCCGGGGCCGAGGCCGTTGAGGCGGCTTTCAAGTGCGCACGATGGCACACGCGGCGCCCGCGCATGATAGCTTTCACTGGGGCATTTCACGGCAGGACCTTCGGCGCGATGAGTCTTTCATCGACGAAGGTGCTCCACCACCGCTACTTCGCCCCGCTCGTGCCCGGCGTGAGCCACATGCCTTACCCGTACTGCTACCGTTGCCTGTTCGGCGAGAGCTATCCAGGCTGCGGATACCGGTGCGTGGACTTCATCAAGGATTATCTGAAGAAGGTAATCCCGCCGGAAGAGGTGGCCGCGGTCATCACGGAACCCATCCAGGGCAGCTCAGGCTACATCATCCCACCGCCAGATTACTACACTTTGATAAAGGAGCTGTGCGATGATCACGATTGGATCTTCATAGCCGACGAGGTCCAGACGGGTTTGGGTCGTTCGGGCAAGATGTTCGCAATTGAACACTGGGGCGTGGTCCCCGACATAGTGTGTCTCGCCAAGGCCCTGTCAGGAGGGATGGCCCCGATAGGCGCCACGATAGCGAGCACGAAGGTCATGGACTGGGAGCCCGGAGCTCACGCTTCCACCTTCGGCGGCAACATCGTTGCCTGCGCCGCGGCAATAGAGGGCCTCAAGATCGTCGAGGAGCAGAAACTTGTGAAAAAGGCGGCCGAACTTGGCGAGCGAGCTATCAAGAGGTTGAAGGAGATGGAGGGGAACTCAAAGATAATAGGCGAGGTGAGGGGCAAGGGGCTGATGATCGCGTTGGAGATCGTCAAGGACAAGCGGACAAAGGAGAATGGCTTAAAGGAACGCGATATGATAATCGGCGAAGCTCTTGACCGGGGTTTGATTGTCTTCAGGGGAGGCAATACCAGCATAAGGATAGCTCCCCCGCTCATAATAAGCGAGCGCGAACTCGACCTCGGCATAGACATCTTGGAAGAATCCCTGCTAGAGGTCGAGCGAAAATGTTGATGCTCAAGCAGCACTTCTCCATAAATGCCCTTGGCCATATGGTCATCGGCCGAATGGACACGGTCGAGCTGGCCGAGAGGTTCGGTACCCCGCTCTACGTTGTCGATGAGCAACGCATACGCGAGAAATACCGGCGTTTCTGCAAGGCATATTCTGACAGGTGGCCGAACGTGAATGTACACTACGCCCTGAAGGCGAATTCAAACTTGGCGGTTGTGAAGATTCTGCAGAAAGAGGGTGCGGGAGCTGACGTGAGCTCCGAGAACGAACTCCTGATAGCCCTGAAGATAGGCATACCGGGAAACAAGATGGTGTTCAACGGCAACCACAAGACGCCGCGCGAGCTTGAGCTGGCCATAAAAAATGATGTGCTGATAAACGTCGACAGCTTCCAGGAGCTTGAGGCGGTCGGTGGCGTGGCGCGCAAGTTGGGCAGGCGCGCGAGGATAGGGTTCAGGGTGAATCCCGACGTCAGGGCCGACACCCACCCTTACATAGCAACGGGGCTGAGGGAGAGCAAGTTCGGGTTCGATGTCGCCAGCGGGCAGGCGTTCGAGGCCTACAGGATGGCGACGAAAATGGCCGACGTCGAGAGTGTCGGCATCCATGCCAACATCGGGTCTCAGATATTAGATTCTGCACCCTTCGAGGAGGAGGCTGAAAAAATCATGGCGATTGTCACTCAGATCAAGGAGAAGCTCGGCATCGACATCCAGTTCGTTGACTTCGGGGGAGGCATCGGCATCCCCTACAAGCCCGATGACAAGGAGCTTCAGCCAGACCAAGTGGCGGAGCGGGTGGTCGGCGTCGTCAAGCGCGTCGTGCGTGAGAAGGGTCTGAAGGAACCGACGCTCGTCTTCGAGCCGGGGCGATACATAGTCGGCGACTCAAGCGTACTGCTGGCGCGGGCCGGCTACATAAAGGAACGCCCGGGGCTGATGACTTGGGTTGCGGTTGATGCGGGCATGAATGCTTTGATGAGGCCCGCTCTATATGATTCTTACCATCACATCGAGCTCGCGAACAAAATGAACCAGAGTAACGATTTCTTGGTGAACGTCGCCGGGCCGCTCTGCGAGTCCGGGGACTTTCTCGGGAAGAATAGGAAGCTCCCCAAAGTGGAGCAGGGCGACCTGGCAGTCGTATTTGATGTCGGCGCCTACGGTCTGGCGATGGCTTGCCAGCACACCGCTCAGCCTCGCCCAGCGATGGTGTTAGTGAATGGCGAAAAAGCCGAGGTGGTCAGGAAGAGGGAGACCTTCGACGACCTGACCAGGCTCGACCAGATTCCGGGATGGCTAAAGTGAGGCGCATAGTGGTAAAGTTCGGCGGGACGAGCGTCGGCAATGCCGACCGTATATTGCTCGGGGCGAAATCTATCTACAATGAGTATCGCAAAGGAGCCCAGATAGCTGTGGTGGTGTCTGCGATGGGGCAGCACACGGATGAACTAATAAAAGCTGCCAAGGGCAGCGTTCAGGGCAAGCTCAGTCAGAAGGAGCTGGACGACATAATGGCTATGGGCGAGCGCACCAGCGCACGCATCTTCTCGGCGGCCCTGCGCGGCTTGGGAGCCAAGTCAACCTATGTGGATCCGGGAAAAGAGGAGTGGCCAGTGATTACGGACAGCAACTTCGGCATGGCCAACATAGACCTCAAAGAAACCAAACGCCGGGCGCAGAGGTTCATCTTACCTCAGCTTAAGGACCGCGTTGTTCCGGTGATATGTGGGTTCCTCGGCAGGGACAAGGATGGAAATGTGACGACAATAGGCCGGGGCGGCAGCGACATAACGGGTTTCCTGATGGGCAGGTGCTTGGGGGCCGACGAGGTCATAATTGTCACGGATGTCGAGGGCGTCATGACTGCTGACCCGAACAAAGTTCCGGATGCGAGGTTGTTGAAAAACATAACGGTTGAGGAGATGACGGACCTCGCGAGGTTCGGGGCCCAGGTGATGCACCCGAGGTCCATGGCGTACAAGGACCCGGACATAAGCGCGAGGGTTATACACTTCAGACACGGTAATTTACTTGCAAGTGGAACCGAGATAATCGGTCCGAGGGGTGATGATATGGCTGGAGTAAAGATGTACGAAAAACCGCTAGCGATGCTGACGATCGTTGGCGAGTCGATGCAGTCCACTCCGGGCATCCTCTCGAAGGTCTCGGCGCCTCTGAGCAGGGCCGGCACAAACATCTTCGGAATTTCCATCGGCCCGAGGTCATTCTCGATTTACGTGTCGGAGAAGGATTCAAAGAGGGCGATTTCGCTACTCCACAAAATTGTCGTAAGCAGCAAGCTGAAGTCGGTCACGAGCGAGGGAGGCCTGGCCATGATAATAACCGAGAGCGAGCGGTTCATATACGTCCCAGGAATCATCGCAAAGCTGACGGCGCCCTTGGGTAGGGCGAAGATAAACATCGTCGAGATACTATCGAGCAGGGCCTCCATAAGCTTCTTCGTCAAATGGGATGACCGCGAACAAGCGTTAAGACTTTTCAAGAAGGCGATGAAAGATATAGGGTGCTGAACGATGTTTGAAGGCGCGTACACTGCGATTGTGACTCCCTTCGACGCGGACGGCAATGTGGATGAGGACGGCCTCCGCGCGAATGTGAGTTACCAGATCAAGCACGGCATACATGGCCTAGTTCCTACTGGCACTACTGGGGAGTCGCCGACGTTGTCATATGAGGAGCACAACCATGTTGTCGATATTGTGGTCGATGCAGCTGATGGGAAAGTGCCGGTGCTGGCAGGGACCGGGAGCAACAGCACTTGGGAAGCCATAATGCTGACGAAGCACGCCAAGGAAGCCGGTGCTGACGGCGCGCTGGTAGTCGTGCCCTACTACAACAAGCCGACGCAGACCGGGTTGTACACTCACTTCAAGAAGCTCTCCGAGGAAGTCGATATCCCTCAGATTATATACAACATACCTTCCCGCACGGGGGTCAACATGCTGCCCGAGACGATGGCGAAGCTGGCCAAGCTGAAGAACATCGTGGGCGTGAAGGAGGCGAGCGGAGACCTCAAGCAGATCGCGCGCGTGATCGAGCTGACCCGGGGCGAGGACTTCACCGTGACATCCGGCGACGATTCGCTGACGTTAGGCGTCATGGAACTCGGCGGCCAGGGCGTGATTTCGGTGGCATCTAACATAGTGCCGGACAGAATAGTCAAGCTGGTCGATTCGTTCCGGTCGGGACAGATCGAAATGGCGAAGAAGGTAAACGACGAGCTGACTCCAATTTTCAAGACGCTCTTCATAGAGACGAACCCCGGTCCAGTTAAGATGGCCATGAACTGGATGGGCATGGCCGCCGGAGGTTACCGACTGCCCTTGGTCGAGCTCGAGCCGGAAAATCAGGCCAAGTTACGTAAAGTGTTGGTTGAGGCGGGATTGTTAAAATGATCATTAAAGTTGCTGTTTGCGGCGCTGCAGGGCGGATGGGCAGGCTGGTGGTTCGACAGGTGGAGATGCAGGATGACATGAAGGTCGTCGCAGCGATCGATTCACCAGGGAATCCCATGATTGGAAAAGATGCGGGCTTATTCGCGGGCGTGCGTAAGCTGGGTGTCAAAATAGAAAGTTCAAACAAGCTAGATGAAATCCTTAGAAGTTCGAAACCTAAAATCCTCATGGATTTCACAGTTGCCAAGTCATCGGTAAAAAATGTCAAGGCAGCCTCTAAGGCAGGGGTTGCTGTTGTAGTTGGCACGACAGGGTTTACTCCGAGGCAGAGGAGGGAGATGGAGGAGGCGATACAGGAGGGAAAAATACGGGCGATTATATCGCCCAACTTTTCGGTTGGCGTGAACGTATTTTTTAAGGTCGCAAGGGAAGCGGTGAGGCTTCTCGGCAAGGATTACGAACCAGGCATAGAGGAGATTCACCACATACACAAAAGAGATGCCCCTAGCGGCACAGCACTGAAGGTTGCTGAGATAATCTCGGAAGAGCTCGGCATAGATAGGGAAAAAATCAGGATAAAATCCCTCAGGGAGGGCGAAGTGGTTGGCGAGCACACACTGATATTTTCGAACCCGTATGAGCAGTTGGATATCATGCACCGGGCTAGGAGTCGGGAGACCTTTGCAACCGGTGCGGTTAAGGCTGCTCGTTACATTCTCAAGAAGGGTAAGCCGGGAGTAATAAAGGACATGCACGACTTGCTAGGGTTTTAAGGTGCATAGGTTTTATATAATATATCAAATTTTTTGAGGATAATCAATTTTTGAGAAGATTTTGCGTTTGAGGAATAACTTTCATATAACAATCATTACAAAAGGATAACAAGAAGTGAAAAAATTATCAAAAGTTTGGGAAGATGAAAGTATGGTTGAGAAAAAAAGAAGGGAAGCCAAGCCAAAAATAGTCGAACCAGCTCGAGAGGCTGTAGATACGAAGATTCTAGAAGAATTGATAAAAATCATCCGAGGCGAAGTTAACACTTCAAAAATCAGAGTTAAAGATGTCGTTGTAGGCGTCTTCTATGCGGGTGTCAAGCTCAGCACTGGGCACGGCGGAGTCGCTTTCACTCCGGTCCAAGAGATACCGGATGCCGTCTGTTGCCCAAGGTCATACGGCAAGATGCCGAATTCGGGCCACCTTTCCGATAAGACGCTTGACGAGGTTTTGATGGACTCGATGAGTCCCGGCCCGCTCAAAAGCGCCGTAGGGGTCGCCGCCGTGAACGCGATATCCCAAAAAATCCTATTTGATGGCGAGTATAGGAAACACGAACCAATCTTTGGCTTGGATGTCATCGACGCGATTGAGATAAGGCCCGCGGACACTGTGGTCATGATAGGCGCTTTCACCCCGTACATCAAAAGGCTCGAGGGTAAAGTTAAAAATTTGTACGTGATTGAAAGGAACCCGAAGGCGATGGTTAAAGGGGGCACGCCGCTGCTTTCCGAGGAATTGAGCAAAAAGCTGCTGCCAAAGGCAGACGTCGTGATAGCCTCGGGCTCCACCGTTGTGAACCACACTGCAGGGGAAATATTGAGGCTTTCAAAGAAGGCAAGGGAAGTCGTACTCTCTGGGCCCACCGCCAGCATGATACCGGACCCGCTTTTTAAACGAGGAGTAACTGCCATGGGCGGCGTGAAAATAAACGATACGGACCGGATGCTGAAGGTCGTCAGCGAAGCTGGTTCTGGTTACGCCCTTCTCAAGGAGTGCGCAATTAAAATGCTCTTCAAAAAGTAGTGAAGGTAGCAACCCTAACGAGCATCTAAGTTTTGATTGTATCTCCAGATCACTGGCACCCAGATATCAGTAAAAACATACTGTACAGTATTCTCCTCTTCAAGATTACCGAAGGCGAGTGTTTGGAAACCCAAAAATTTAGACTTTTCAGCTGTTACAGATGGAGGACTGAATGGTTCTTCCTTCCACAAGATTCATAAGAGTATGTGAGAAACTTTAGCGAGCGGTATTATGGGGGGCAAAAATTTCACTGAGGAAGAATGGGCCAGTGGAATGCCGAAACTATCTAGCGAAAACGTGTGGACGTGTTTGAATGACATATGCAGAATTGGACCTAGATGGCCCGGCACAAGGGAAGAAATTGAGTGCAGGGACTACATCCATGATAGGTTCTTAAGTTACGGGCTGAAGAATGTTCGAAATCAAGAGTTTGAATATTTGAGTTACACACCTGTGGCCGCCGAACTCAAAGTCACTTCACCCATAAAATTTTCTTTACCATGTGCACCGGCGGAGTATAGCGCCAATATCGTAGTTGAGGGGGAAGTAGTTTATACGGGAACCTGCACTGAGCCAGAAATCGAGGTTCTCAGAAAATTAGGCGTGGATTTTGATGGGAAAATAGTGTTGTGCGACCTATCAGTTTTACCGATTTTCACAGCTGCGCCAATAATCGAGGAACTTGGGGCCAAGGGATACATATTCATAACGCCCGCGCCTGACAACCTGATCAGTAAGGGCACGGTCAAGCTATGGCCGCCTCCGGAGGACCCCAAGGAGCACGTTTCTAAGATACCCGGAGTAATAATAAACGGGCCAAGAGATGCAGAGCGAATAAGAACCCTGTTATGTTTGGGTAAAAAGGTTACAGTCCAAGTGAAGCATGAAGGCACATATCAAGTAAAGAAATCGTGGAACGTTCTCGGGGATGTGGTCGGAGTTGAGCGGCCTGAACAGATAGTTATGGTCTGCGGTGGCCATTACGATACCCAGATAAATACGGTCGGCGCCTGGGACAACGCTTCAGGAGTCTCCGGAATGCTCGAGTTGGCAAGAGCTTTTGGGCATCTTCACCCAAGGCGAACAATAAGGTTCATGGCAACATCATGCGAGGAAATTGCCCTGTGGGGTTCATGGTGGTACGTGCGGGAGATGAAAGAAGGTTTGAAAGATCAAGTAGTCTTTATCGTTATGGATGGACTTAGTGGATCTTTACAGTGGGTCCAAAATTTGCTGGCTACACCTAAAATAATGGATTTCGCCTTGGAATGCGCTCGTGAGGTTGATTGGCGTGTTGACACAGCCACAGACCCTCATGGGCTCTGGTTTTTCGATTCCGCAGCCTTTATCGATGATAGAATACCATATCCTCGGGTTGAAACTGTGTCCGCCCACGAGGGGCCATTATCTCCTTTCTACCATACGGAGGGGGATAAACCTGATAAAGTCGACCCAGAAAAGTTAGTGAGAACATTAAGAGTGAATGGATTGGTTGCCTTTAAGTTGGCTTATCTCACTACTTTGCCGTACTAAGACCAACGCTGCCTTTACACAGCGGCGATTGAAATTACTTAGGATAACAAAATACATGTGTCTTTCAAACACGGAAGGTTTTTAATAAATTTGGATAAATATTTGCGGAGTAGCTTTTTTTTATAAATATTGTCCCATTGGCGCACAAAAGGTTTTTAGGTTATACTAAATATAAAAATTGGAGTAATATCCCTGATTCGCGTCTTTAAATTATATTGTTCTGAAAGTTAAGGGATTGTTTTCGTGAATCTTTTACCCATAATACTTGCTTTATCGACAGCATTTTTCTGGGTGTTCGGCCAAGTTTTAGGTAAGGTTGTCCTTCGAGATCTTAACGCAACGACTGTTAACGCAATAAGTTTCTTTTTCAACACTATTGCACTAACTGCAATCGTTCTGGTTACCGGGCTGGGCCCTACTGAAACTTGGCCGATATTTCTTGCCATAGCGTCAGGAGCTCTTGGATTATTTGCGGCCCTCCAGATTTACTTCTATACTATGAAACGAGCGCCTGCGCACATCGTTGTCCCGATTGGAAACTCCGCTTCAGTATGGGCTGTCATTTTAGCGTTGTTTCTGTTGGGTGAGAAAATAACAGTTATATCGCCGATCTCATTGGCTGTAGTCGTCGGAGGAGCACTCTTGTTTTTCCCGATAAGAAAGGAAAGCAAAAAATGGCGGTTGGCAGTTCCTTTGGCATTGTCGGCGGCCGTATTATGGGGTTTGAACATGGTAATAAATAAATCAGTTGTTAGTTTAGGAATGAATTCTCTGACTTTCATTTGGATCGCTACGGCCTCTGCAGCCGTATTCTTTATTTTAACATCTGGCGTCACGCAATCCTGGAAGGGACTACATTTCAATAGTAAAAACGTAGGTCTATGTATAGCGTCAGGGTTATCCAACAACGTAATAGCTTTTTTATTCTACTTTGCAGCGTTAAGATTGGAAAACGTTAGCTCTTTGGCGCCTTTCATAGCTACAACAATACCAATTGGTTTTCTCCTGAGTATTTTGATTGCCCGAGAAAGGCCAAGTTTTAAGCCAATAATTGGCATGGTATTAGTTTTTTTAGGAGTATTACTTGCTTCCATTTGGTGAGTGTGTCGGTTAGCTGGTGAAGGGCAACTAATAACAATTATAGATTAAAAAAGGACAACTAATGGTCAGAGAAAAAATTTATCTGCCATCGGGTGTTTTCACTTTTGTTTTTGGCTTGGCTTGTGGTATGGACATGGGCGCCCGTATTTGCAGAACCTGCATTTCTCCGGCTTGGGAGGTTGAGGGAGTGGCCCGACCATGTGTCCATATTTACGGCGCGGCAACCAGATCACCAGATGTTGTTATATAAAGTTGGTCTGGACATTTTAAGTAAACGGTTAAAAGGAGTTCTAGTCATAAATCTTAGTATCCGCAAATACTATGGGGTACAAAAATGGCGAAAATTCCTGTAGGTGTTCTGGGTGCGACGGGCGAGGTGGGGCAGAAGTTCGTGGTCAACCTGCAGAAGCACCCATGGTTCGAGCTCACGGCGCTGTACGCGTCCGAGAGGTCAGCTGGTAAGAGCTACGCTGACGCTTTGGGATACGGAACGGAGAACTCGAGATGGTTCGTTAAGGTTGCGCCTGACAAGAGAATACTTGATATGAATGTCGTCGATGTCCGCGACGCGACGAAGGGTGAGGTCAGCTTCTTCTTTTCCGCGTTGCCATCGGAGACGGCGCTGGAGGCTGAGGGAGGGATAGCTAAGGAGAAGCCCGTTGTCAGCACGGCTTCGGCCTACCGCTATTTTGACGACAGCTTCACATATCTCCCTGGCGTCAACGAATCGCACGCGAAGATAATAGAGATTCAGCGAAAGAACCGGGGCTGGAAGGGGTTTGTCGTCCCGCAGCCAAACTGCACGACCATAGGCCTCGTCATGTCGTTGAAGCCCATTTACGACAAGTTTGGCCTGGAACGGGTCACCATGGCCTCAATGCAGGCAGTGTCAGGTGCTGGCTATGCCGCAATCAGCAAGTGGGCGAGCCAACGCAAGGCTCAGGGCAGCGGATTGCCTGAAATCTCGGGCGAGTTTGTTCCAGGAACCTTCGAGGGCAACGTTATCCCGCACATCAGCGGCGAGGAGGATAAGGTCAAAAAGGAGACGGTTAAGCTCCTCGGCGATTTCGTCAAAGGCAAAATCGACCCAGCAAGTTTCAGGGTGGCCTGCAAGTGCAACCGTGTTTCAGTTCTGGACGGCCACACGGAGTCGGTCTTCATCGAGACAAAGAAACCATTCAGCGTTGGTGGGTTGAAGACAGCTTGGATGAACTACAGGGGCGAGCCGCAGAGAATGGAGCTTCCAACGGCACCCAAACAGCCGATCGTGGTCACCGACGATGTCGTCCGCCCGCAGCCAAGGTTTGATTCCGCGACCGAGGGAGGGATGGTCGCCGTTATAGGGGGAGTTGAGGCGAACACTTTTGAGAACGGCTTCCAGTACACGGTCCTGTCCCATAACACGGAGCTAGGAGCTGCGAAGGGAGCTGTCCTAGCCGCGGAGTATCTGTACAAGATAGGTTTGATCAAGTGAAAGCCAGATAAGTCAGCGGTAGATATGATGGACTTAACTCACCTTTTTTATTAACTTGGAAATCTCGCGCAATATTTTCCGTTCTCGGTACTTCTGGTAGCCCAGTATCACCAATGTTATGACAATGCTGACAAAATAAAGCATCAAAGGGTCAGGGAGGAAACCAACAATCCCGCCGAACACCAATGACCAGAAAACGCTGGAGACCACAGCACCTATCGCGATGGACATGATTATCGTGCTCTTCTTGATGTTGAGCAGGATGGCCGACAGGACTGCCCAGGAAACGCCGAAATTGAAGGTGAACAAGACCACGCCGAGGCCGAAGCGTTTCTGACCCACCTTTTTCTCGAACTTTTGCAAGTTACCTTTGATGCCAGACCTGATTCGTTTGGATTTCGTCCAGGCAGTCGAGGCAATCTTGTGAATCAGGCGATTCTCGTAAATGAGCCTGTACTTGATTAGTTCCAAGATAGCGAACCAGATTGGCACTATGGCAGCGTGAGCGGCGCTTACCAATATGGCGGTCTCGATTACGGACAGGCCTTGGGAGAAGGAGTAAGGTATTGAGCCGATGGGCCCAAATAAAAAGGTCAAAACTATAATCCAGAGAAGATCGAACAAAGTCATCATCCTTCTATATCTTCGGTGTTGGTAAAGAAGAGATTTTTGGTAGCGGGGAGAGGACTTGAACCTCTGACCTCCGGGTTATGAGCCCGGCGGGCACTCCATGCTGCCCTACCCTTGTAGGCATTAAGCTCGCTACGGAGAGTAGCTATCCCGCTACCAGTAGGTCCTTTTGCGCTGTTGGCTTTAAAAGTTTGGCACATCTATTCGGCTTGCTTTTTTGGCTCCTCGATTTTCTTCGCAGCTGGCTTTATGACTTTGTGCATGTAGCCGCCCAGAATGGCGCCTATGGCGGCAAATGCGATAACGAGGAGAGCAGAGGATATGTAGTTCCCTATTAGGAAGTATAAAAGATCCTCTGCGGTAGCCGGCGCCCCTATCTCGGCTATCGCGGCCAACATGTCCGAGAGCCTGCTTGTAAACAGGCCGTAAGTCACGTTGCCTATCAGGACCATTGTGTTCGGGATGAACAGCGCCGCTAGCACCAGGGTCGCGTTCAGGCCCCCAGCTCGGAACAACGATGACCAGTGGGTCACGTCCTTTAGAAGATAGCCGGTCAAAATCCCCCCTAAAAGAAAAGAGAGGATGCCGCCGCCGACTATTACGGAGGTTACTGTCGCGAAGAGGAAGCCGACGATTACAGGTGCAAGGTATGTCTTGCGGTCAAGTTTGCGGCTGAACAAGAAGAGCAGAGCCCCTACGAACACTGCCCCAAACACAGCGTAAATAACTCTGAATGTCAACTCGTCCATGAGCACCACTTAACTCCAAAATAAACAGTTTTTGGACAATAAAAGTATAAGCCACGAAGCATTTATTATCCGTTGGTGCTAGCATGAAGGCATACTTGGATAACGGCACGACCACGCCCGTCGCGAGGGAGGTCGTGGAAGCCATGTTGCCTTACTTCACCGAGAAGTTCGGCCATCCGGTGTCTCTGTACAACTTGGGGCAGGAGGCCGCGGACGCGGTGGAAAAGTCGCAGGGCATTATCGCAAGGACGATCAACGCCCAGCCGGCGGAGGTGGTCTTCACGTCCGGAGCAACGGAGGCGAACGACATAGCCATCAGAGGCGTCGCTTACGCCAATCGAGGGCGGGGCAGGCACATCATAACCACCAAGGTTGAAAATCCTTCGGTTTTGAGGGTCTGCGAAAGGCTCGAGAAAGAGGGGTTCAAGGTGGACTACCTGCCGGTCGATGGGAATGGTTTGGTCAACGCGGCCGAGCTGGAGGGAAAGCTGAATGAGGAGACCATCCTCGTCAGCGTCGCTAACGTCAACGACGAGATTGGCACGATAGAACCAGTCGAGGAGATAGGCGAAATCCTGCGTGAGCGCAAGGATAAGATATACTTTCACGTCAACGCTGCGGCAGGTTACGGTCGCGTCCCGACCGATGTGAAGAGGATCGGGGCTGACCTCTTGAGCATAAGCTCCCACAAGATTCACGGGCCCAAAGGAGTCGGGGCCCTATACGTCGCGGATGGCATCCCAGTCGAACCTATTCAATACGGCTACATCTCGCTTTTCAAGCTAAAACCGGGCACTGAGAACGTCTCAGGGATAGTCGGATTTGGCAAGGCAGCCGAGCTGGCGTCAGAAGGCTTCGAGCACCATGTTGCCCATATGCGAAAACTGTGCGACGGGCTGATAACTGGATTCAAAAGCGTGCCTTACTCGGTCATAAACGGCCCGCGCGGGAACGGGCGCAGCCCAGCGAACGTCAGTTGCTCTTTCAAGGGTATCGAAGGCGAGTCGATGATGCTCCGCCTTGACCTGAACGGGATCTCCGTGGCCACCGGTTCAGCCTGCGCCACGACCAAGCTGGAGCCCAGCCACGTGCTCACGGCGATAGGGCTAAAAGCGGCGGTCGCCCACGGCACGATAAGGTTCACCCTGAGCAGGTACAACACGCAGGAGGAAGTTGACTACACGTTGGGAGTAGTGCCCAAGGTGGTGGAACAACTCAGGGAGATGAGCCCGATAAAACCGGATCAAATATGAGGGGATAGAATGCCAACCGAATATACAGAGCGCGGGATGCTCAAGTACAGCGGAAAGTTGCTCGAGCGCTTCAAGAACCCTAAAAACATTGGAGAGTTGGAAAACCCAACGGTTGTGGCGCAAGATGGAGATCCTCATTGCGGTGACTTGTTCAAGCTTTTTTTGAGGATTGAGAATGACCGCATAGCAGACGCAAAGTTTCTGTCATTCGGCTGCGCGGCCAACATAGCGACTGGCGACATGACGGTCGACCTGGTCAAGGGGAAGACGGTCGAAGAGGCCGATAAACTGCAGATAAAGGAAATATCCGATGCTCTTGGCGGTCTACCCATGATAAAGATGCACTGTGCCGCGCTTGCTTACAAGACCCTGAAGAAGGCACTCGCCGAGTACAGGAAAACTCAATCTGGCGGGAATCAACCGCAGACAAAGTGATGAGGATGGCGAACATCGTTAATCAAATCTTGGTCCCAAAGTTCAGAGATGATTGCCTTCTCTCTAGAGGGATTGAGGTAAAGGACCTCCCTGGGATCAGGAAGGAAACGGTGCTCTACGTCCAGCCTTGCGCTTCGGAGCGGGGGAAGCTTATGGCGGACATAGAGCTCACCAAGGAACAAGATGCGCAGTTCCTCGACCCCAAAACTCTTTGTTCCCTGCTGGATATTCACCGCAGGCGCTTCGCGGAGATGAGGTGCAGCGAGAAGCTGGGCGTGGCAAAGCTCAAGTGGGGAGGTCGGGAAATAAGCATCTTCAAGAGCGGGAAGAT
>JBDRCL010000080.1:0-2270 GCA_043821745.1 Methanobacteriota archaeon
AGAACTACAATATAGAACACCCCGCGCTGATAGCTTGTAAATTAGGGAGATCTCGCCAATCGATTTTTAATGTAGCGCACAAATTGGGGGTAACGCGGCTCAGAGGCGGTATAAAGCGGTATGAAATATACATGTAGGGGGCAATTGCTTATACATGCGAAAAGAGGAAAAATTACTCAAGCTTGAGATTGAAGCAATCACGTGTAAGCGTTGCAGATTGCACGAAACCCGAACTAATGTCGTTTTTGGAGTTGGACCGGCTGACGCGAAGATAATGCTACTCGGCGAAGCCCCGGGAGCTAATGAGGACAAGTCCGGAATTCCCTTTAGTGGTGCAGCTGGCAAGAAGTTGGATGGCTTTTTGAAAATAGCTGGCTTGGGGAGAGAGGACGTTTACATAACCAATGTGGTGTTATCCAGACCACCTCGAAACAGAGCCCCATTGCCGGATGAAGTCGAAGCATGCCGTATGTTTCTAGACGACCATATTTCCATTATCAAGCCCAAACTCATAGTGGCACTCGGGCGTACTGCTGCAGGCACGTTGCTGGGTAGAAAAGTGGTCATTGGGGAGGAGCATGGCAAGCTTCTCGACTGCACCTACACCGGCGTGAAGTTCAAGCTCTTCCTGACTTATCACCCGGCCGCGGCGCTTTACGGGGCACAAAACAAGCTGAGATTGAAGGAAGATTTTACCAAACTCGGTAAGATTTTAAAGTTAATGTAGTCTGAAGTTGGCATCAACTGAAGAGTAGCGGCAGTTTTATTATTTTAGAATTTTTATCTAAAGTTATTCAAGTCTATTAGTTTTGATTTCTTGGGTTTCAAGACTTCTGCCGGGAGGTTCCAGACCGCTTTTGCACGTTCGATGACTGCACGGTCGCTACTGGCAACCACTTCGAAATCCCTTAGCTTCATGTCAACTCCACCTACAGCAAGTGAACCCCCTCCCAATCCAGCACGTTTGAGCTTCATCCTGATTTCTGCCGCGAGTTCTCCGCTATGGCTGACTTGCTTGTCGAAAAGCACGAAAACTTCCTTCGGCATTGCTTTAGCCGTCTCTTGAATGAGTACCGAAATCGCGCGCGAGGTGGCTGGTCCAGCGCGGTACTTCCCGAAGATCGCCCTCAGGTCGCGTATGTAACCGTCGTCGCAGAGAACGACCTGTTTTCCCATCAAGATGCTCTCAATCGTTATCAGGACGTTGTATCCATCTATGCCCAATAGCTTGCCCTTCACAGCCTTTGTTCTGGCGGCCTTTCCCCTGTGCGCGGCCGCCTCCAGTTTCGAGAAGACGCAGTGCGCGAGCAGGTGGCGTTCGTTCAAAGTCAGCCTGTAGTGGTTGGAGACGAAGTTTACCGCCGATTCGCGCGGATATCCTTGATTCAGCAAGTAACGCAGGTCTCGTACGGCTTTTCTCAATTTAGGCATCCAGATCATCGTTCTAGATAAATAGCCGGCCTGAGCGGCACCGACATTATCGCCCTGTTTTGCGGGTCGTAGCGCGCCTGGTCATCAGCCTTGAAAACTTGAATCTCGTTCACGCCCAACTCGCTGCGTATGAAGTCGGCCGCCTCCTTCAGGATCTGGAGTTCATACACCTCGGTAGAGGCGATGGTGTCGATTTCCTGCACGGGCATCTTTCTGAGCTCCTGCACGGTTTTCTGGAGGTACTTTGCCAGGTCGGCCTTTTGTATCCTGAGGCCAAGCTCCTTCTCCACGGTTCTGAGTAGTTTACCCATGTCCACGAACCCGGCACGTGTGTGCTCCATCGCGATTCGGTATGCCCGCCACTTCCAGTCCTGGGCAACGTAAAGGCATACCTTCCTCGGGCTGCTCGACTTCATCACCTTGATTATTTTCCCCACGTCCTCGAGTACTCGCAGAATATAACTTTCTGCGAACTCCGCTTCCTTATTCAGGAGTCCCTGTTCAATGCTCGGCCAGGTCGCGGTTGATATGAACCCGTTTTTACCGGACTTTTTCCATAGCTCCTCGCAGATATGTGGAGTCAGTGGTGTCAGCAGCCTGAGCCAGGAATCGAGCACTCGTTTGAGTATGTGGGCCCGCACCTCTGGCGTAGTTTCTCGTTTAATGTACCATCGGACATCCTGCATAAGCATGAAGAAAGCGTGCTGTGCTGCTTTCCTGGTCTCGAACCCGTCGAACGCCTCGGTCGTCGCTTTGACTTGTTCTTGTAGCCTGCTGAGCATCCACCTCGCCGGCTGGTCAAAGTTAGAAACCTTGGAATCTGGGAGGGAGATTATCTC
>JBDRCL010000081.1:0-11015 GCA_043821745.1 Methanobacteriota archaeon
TAATCTTGAATCCGTAATCGACTCTCTTTTTGGTTATTGTTTCTTCAGCTGTAACTTCCGAAGAATATTCAAAGTCCCAACCAAGAGCATGAACTAAGGGTTGAATAAAACCTATTTTAGTTGTCTCCTCATTGTATTCGCCGATTCGGCCTTCTCGAACGACGTTGTCGTATTTCTTAACAAGTTCCTCTATTTTCCGTTTGGCGGTTTCCTCGTCCATCGTGGCGTCCTCCGACAATGAGATTGGAACTTTAGATATTAAATTAATGTCTCGAACCCAAACTCTTCGTCCTCATTCTCCAATTATTTTCTTGATAAGCTTTTTGATAATTGAGTAACTCCCGGACCTGTCCGTCCTGCCTGCCGTGGCGGAAGACCTGGGGATCAGGAACGTGTGCCTGAAGGTGATACGCAAGCCCGGGCCGCCGGGAGACTGCGACCTGGTCTACGAGTTCGGGGACTAGTGTCTTAAGGCTAGTACCGTAGGAATTGTTACTGGTAGGGAGAAAATGAAAGACAAAGAAGAAAAACTCTCTAAAATTACAATTTATACTGAAGCTCCTGCAGTGCCATATGAAGTTATTGGACCTGTCCAAGCCAAGGTTCAGGCCAGCACCGCGTTTTCGAAGGCACCCACTTTGGAAGACGTGAACTACAGACTAAAGGAGAAAGCCCTGAAGATGGGAGCGAACGCCGTGATCAATGTGGAGTACAACCGCCAAACAATGGGCTTGACGGGCTGGAAGCCGTTCACCGCAAAGGGCCAAGCGGTGGTCATCGAGGAGCGCGACCAGGCGCGCGAAGCTCCCCTGGTCTTGGCTATATGCCCCAAATGCTATGAGAGAATCCCGTTGGACTCAAAGTTCTGCCCGGAATGCGGGGCCAAGCTAAAAGCCTAAAAAATAGTTTTGCGAGCAAGCATCACAGCGTCGCGATGACCACTCCGGCGAATATCGTCGCCACCCCCGCCACCGCCTTCTTGGTGGGCCTTTCGCGGAGCAGCGGTATGGACAGGAGGAAGCCGAAGGGTATGATGGAGGCCGTCACCGGGGCCACGGCGCTCGCATTCGCCAGCGCCAGGGCCATCAGGTAGAGGATGCCCCCGACAACCTGGCCCAGGCCGGCCGTGGCGCTGACCCCGATGCTGTACCCGTCGAGCCGCTGCCCTCGGAACGACGACCTGAGCAGGCCGGTCAGGGCCAGCAGCGAGGTCCCCGTCAGCCCGGCGATCCAGAGGAACGTCGTTGCCCCTATCCCGTCGGTCACCGCCGTCTTGCGGGACGTCTGCATCATGCCGAAGATCAGGGCGACGACGACGGCGAGGATGATGGCGGACCGCGGCCCCTTCTTCCCCGGCTCCCTCTTCGGGGACATCAGCACTATCCCGATGATTATGAACGGGAGCGAGAGCGGAACCGCTAGCCCGATGTTCTCGCTCAGCAGCAGGGCCGAGAAGAACACCGCCCAGATGGCGGCGGTGTTGCTGATCGGGACCACGACGTGGGCGGGCGCGCGCTCGAGGCAGTAGTAGAAGATCTGCGAGCCGACGAAGATCCAGAAAACACCGTAGGTCAGGGCCATCAGCACCGCCCAGGTGCTGCCGGGGACCAATCCTGTCATCAGGACGAGGGGGGTCATGATTGCGGTCAGGATCAGGTACTGTACGGTGTTGAAGGTGGTGGCGTTGATCCTCCCGGCGCAGAGCTTGTTCACGGTCAGGGAAAGCCCCCAGGAGAACGATGCTCCCAGTGCGAGCGCGAACGCGATATTGTCCATTTCTTCACCTGGCCTGTCTACGACTTGCGCGGGCGTCAATTAAAGGTGTCATGGGCCGCAGGGGGAATGCGAGCCGGTCCACGAGGTCGGGGTCTAGGTAGCAGCTTGTGACCAAGATTTCTCCTTATAAACCGCCGTCGCCCAAAGCCCCGGCGGGGGATGATTAACTCGGCAGTAGATGGACACAATCTAAGCGTAAGTTATTTATGCCATTTTACCGTAAAATTAAACAGTGGTATTATGGCAGAAATCGTGAAGATCGACAGGTCGGGCAGGGTCGTGATCCCGAGGGGGATCCGCAGGGAGCTGGGCATAAAGAAGGACGACCAGCTTCTCCTGAGCAGCCACGGGAAGGACCAGCTGCTGTTGCAGAGGCTCGACGTGGAATCGCTGGCCAGGGGGTTGAAGGAGGAGCTGGCCGGGAAGGACATCGATGCGATAGTCGGGATGGTCAGGAAGGAAACCAATGCGAAGATCAAGCGGCTCTACCCGGAAATTTTTACTTGACGCGAACGTGTTCATCGCCGCGGTCAAGGACCCGGAGCGCCAGACCGACACCCTCCGACTCCTGCTCAAGATCGTCAAGGATCCGGGCATCGAGCTGGTCGGGGACGTGCTGCTGGCGGAGGAGATGAGCCGCTACGCCGAGCTGCTCAAGTCCGAACGGGCGGCATTGTTCATCTCGGCTCTACTGGCCAAGATGGAGATAGGAGTGGTCCCCGATGGCTGCGTGAAGGCATGCTTGGCCCACATCGCGACGCCGGACAAGGCCGACGTTCTCCACGCCGCGGCATGCCTCCAGACTGGGGCCGCCCTGATAACCAACGACAGGCATTTTGATGTGATCAAGAAGGCAGGCATAATCGAAGTTTTGAGCGTGAGCGAGGCGATCAAAAAGCTACTTTAGGAGCCGGCGGACTCGCCCCTTGGTCCAGAGCTGGTCTACGAGATCGGGACCTAGGCCGCGCGTTAAAGGGGCTCGTCGCAGAAATTAAGTTACGTTCATTAAACTAAATTTAATTATCCGAGGGACCTAAATCAGAGTGACATTTATGCTTCTTTCCAAGGTCATCGAGGGAGAAAAAACGGCTAGGATAGGAATTTCAGCCATGATTGGGATTGCCATCGTACTTGTCATTGCCGGAACTGGAATTTTTATCATGGCCAGCAAAGGCACCCCGGAACGGGCCAAGATCGGGGACATCATCGGGGACCCCTCGGGCTACGCGGGCAGGGTCGTGATCATCGACTGCAAATACGGCGGCTGGATTTACGGCGGAGATATCCCCGTGACCAACATGGGGTCGCAGGTGACCAAGAGCGACTGGTGCGTCTACGACGAGACCGGCGGCATCTACGTGCAGGCGGGCGGGGGAGCCGAGATCCTGGAGTCGGGATATTCGGGCACGCTCGTTCCCACCGACGAGAACTGTATCGGCGCCGACCTGGTCATCAGGGGGACCGTCAGGATTAGCGACGAGGGCGTCCCCTACATCGGCTAAATCATTGCAGCGGCTTCCGCAACGCATCCTTCTCGTCACAGCGTCGCTATGACCACTCCGTCGAATATCGTCGTGACCCCTGCCGAGGCTGTGTCTGTCGTGCTTCTGACCCCTGAAAGACGACCTGAGCAGGCCCGTCGGGGCGAGCACCGAGAAACCCGTCGGCGCCGGGATCCACAAAAAGATCAGGGCCCCTAAAATATTTTCAATCCTGTAGTGCCGCCGATGCGGTGATAGGATTGATCAAGTGTTTCAAGATAAATTGGAAAAATAAAAAATAAAAAAATGTATTAACTGCTGCCGTCAACAGAGACAAACAGGCCCAAAATTCCCAATCGCTGGGTCAAATTATGGGTGTTTCAATATCTTCGTTGTTTTGAAAAGCAGTCCCTGCAGTAAACAGGTCTGCCCTCGGTCGGCTTGAAGGGGACTTCGCACTCAGCTTTGCAGCTGGCGCAGGTCGCCTTGTGCATCTCGCGGGGTCCAAATCTTGGTCCGCCTGACCTTCCACCATATGCCATTTTATTCTCTCCTATATTTTTTCTCAAATACATATCGAAGAAACAGCTCTGCCGTTCCGTCTAGGGCTTTCTTAGAAAAGTCCACTGTATTCTGGCTTAGCTTGGCATAGCACGCTTAAATAGCGTTCGGTATCGGCCCCACAGGGCGTCAAAGTTGGGATTTCCCGCCCGCGGTCTGAAGGGGCCAACTGGGGCATTATAAATTCATCTCGGGAGAAAGTTCACTTGAACGCTGATTGGCGGGGGAACTAGGCCGAAGAAAAAATGGTGCCGCAGAAGCCCGTCCTCGAGGTCCTCTGCGCCATCTAGGGGATGCCCGGGGAGGAGAACCTGGGGATCAGGAACGTGCGCCTCAAGGGGATACGCAAGCCTGGGCCGATAGGGGACCGCGAGCTGGTCCACGAGGTCAAGGCCTAGGCCGGCCGAGGCATCAGCGTAGACAGCCTTTGGATTCAGGATGTTGAGTAGCCAAAGAGCCGGTCGTAATCTTTGTGGGACAATATTCGAAGCATCATGATCTGGGGTTGCCCCGTCGGTCGTGAGGCAATGGTATCAAGCGCCCTCCACCCGTCAGGGAGTTCGAGTCGCCATAAATTATCTATTTTGTATTTCCTCTTCAGCGCAGCGGGGATCAGCGACTTGCGGATGGGGTCCCCAACGGTGGCATCGCGTGCGAGTCTGTCCTGCCACCAGAGAAGCTTCTTTTCCTGTCCCTTGGAAAGCAGGGTCCTGTCTTTGACGGCGTCCTCGGAAAGCCACACTTCATAAGGCAAAAGATGCCCCCGAATTTAGAGCCGGCGGGCGCGCCCCTTGGTCCAGAGCTCGGGCGAGAGGTTTAGGACCCAAACGACTCCCTTTGACCCCTCGGTGACGAACCCGAGCCGACAAAACTCGTTTATCACCTGACGCACTGCTTTGTGCCGAACCGCTTTGGCGGACATGCGGCGCTTTATCTCGTTGAGGCTCAGGGGCTCCTCTGCCTCGCGGAGGATGCATTCAATCTCATACATGGTCGAAAGCGTGGGGCCGCGACCTTCGATTTTAGGCGGAAGCGGGAGAGTTACTGTCATTATTATCAGTATACGTTAACGTAACCTACATTTAAATGTATGCTTTCTCAACAGGATTCGGTTCTATTGGCATTGGTTTAATCCGATTTGATTCGAACCGCCAGCGCCGAAAAGGGTTTTTCACACGATGAGCTGCACGCCCTTTAGCTTCCCCAGGTGCTCGTCGGAGGTCACGATCTTCGCCCCGCAGAGGTCCGCGGTCGCCTTGATAATCGCGTCCGCCACCGAGAGGCCGTGCTTCATGCTGAGGTCGGCCGCAAGAAGGGCGACCTTCTCGTCCACCGGCACGACGTTCGTGGAGGACACGATGGACCCGCAGGCTTCGAGCGCTTCCCTCTCGCCCGTCCTGCTCATTCTCTTGAACACCTCGTAGATGACGATGGCCGAGGTGTAGTGGGTCTTACGACTGGCCCTCGTTACGTAAGGCTCGTACCTGTCGGCCAGCGCGCCCCCGCCGAAGAACTCTATCCACCCGCAGGAGTCAACCAAAACGTTCACTTTCGTCCCTCAACCCCTTGCTGGAGATCTTTTTGCCCAGGAATCCCTTCATGTCTTTGATGTCCCTGACCCGCACGAGGTAGATCACGTCCCCCTTCTGGAGCACTACCATGCGGTCGCCGGGCTTGATTCCAGCGGACTCCCTGACTCCCTGGGGGATGACGACTTGGAACTTTGGAGAAACCGTAACGGTATCCATACGATTACCGTAAAACGGTTTGTCTATCGATGTATTTAAGCTTTTGAGCTCGGACGCGCCCGATGCTTCATTGATTGCCATGCTTAACCCGACGAGGTCTTGGGCTCGGGTTGTTTATAAAAGGAGAATTTTCGAGGGCAGTTCGAAATTTGGCGGATCCAGCCTAAACTAACATTTCTTCGGTTTTCAGGGCTTTTTGAACCCGTCAATCATGTGAAGACCTGTTCTTCCTCGTGCCGAGGTCATTTAATGGCTTATTTTTTGAGGCTGGAAAATTGGCGTGGCGCCTAATGCTTTTTGAGGATTTCGCTTATTTTTTGAGCCGCCCTTTTCACGTCCGCCATGCTCTTCGCCCCGGCGCAGACGCCCTTGCCCGACACGAACAGCAGCACCACTGCTTTTGGATCTTTGAGCCTGAACACCAGACCCGGGAAAACCTCCGGCTCGTATTCGGTGTTATCGAAACTGCGGGCTATGCGCTCGAGGTCGAACTTCCTGCCGAAATCAATGGATGCCACGATGTTCTGGACCTTGGTTTTTGGCTCCGATTTCACCTTTATGTGCGCCTCCCTGAGCTTTATGGTCAGCTTCCTTATCGCCCCGGTAGCATCGGCCATGCTGCTGGCGCCGACGCAGTTCATCTTTCCCGATGAGAAGATCAAAAAGGACGCCCGGGGGTGCTCGGACTTGTAGACAACACCGGGGAAGCGCTTCGGATTGTAGGAAGTGCCGTCCAGCGACCTGGCCAATTTCTCAAGGTTAAACTCCGTGTCCTCGTACGTGACCGATAGCACGATATTTTGGATTTTAGTTTTTACTGCCACAGTTCCCCCCCATAAATTAGTTGTACGTCATACTTGCCCGTTTCGGTTGCACTATTTCCTTCGCGCCAGCTCCCAATTGGATCTGAGGACTTGAGATTGGTCGGGCCACTAGGTAGTTCGAGGATGGAAAACGGGCCGGAAAGTGGGGCCGGTGAAGCTGTCGATCGCAATTTATTCGAACTCCATTTTTAGTTTCCATTCGTTATTCTATAATCGTCACTTCTACAGTCGAACGTAAATCATGAGATAGTGAAGGAACCCATCAAATTCACCCATGAAAATAAATGGGCCAGGTGAACCTTGAGGGGAAAGTTTAACCAAAAACCAAGCGGATTAGCGAGGTTTATTTTATTCTTACTTTTTGCCCTTCTTCGACTTTTTCTTCCTTTTTTCTTATTCTTATGTCCATGCTTTGTTCTCCTCTAACTGTTCGATAGTCTTTTCACGTAACTTCGAACCCAGGTGAAGACAACTAGTGAACCCACCATATTTGCCAGCACAATCCCCCACCAAATGCCGACCAGACCGTAATTGAAGACAAAGGCAAGCAGGAAGACGAAAAGCAGTGTCAATATCAGCGAGCGCAAAACGGTCGCGATCAGCGAGCTGGTTCCCCTGCCAACCCCCTGGAACAGCGACGAGGAGAGCATCCCGAAGGACACGAACGGCCAGAATAGGCAAGCTATCCTGAGGAAGAGCGTCAGGCCTTCGGCGAGGTGGGCCGCCCCCTCGGAGTAGGTGAATATGGCCGCTATCTGGGGGGCGAAAACAAAAGTCGCCGCGGCTGCAGCCCCCTCTATCGCCAGACCTATTTTTACCGCATACAGATGTGAAATGCTTATTTTTTCATAGGATCGTTCGCCGAAGGCTGCGCCGCTCACCGCGACCACGGCAGTCGCGATTCCCACCAGCGGCAGCGTGCCGACGGTGGCCACCCTCCAACCAGTCGAATAAATGGCTACCCCATCCGTGCTTCCCATCGAAACGTACACGATGATGAAGTTTATCAGGATCATCGAAAGGGACATCGAAATATGGGTCACCGATGACGGTATGCCCACCCTCAGGATGTCCTTCAGTATGCCTCCGTTGAACCTGAAGCCCTTGACCCTGAACGAGATATAGGTGGAATTTTTTATCACCAGCCAGTAAAGCAACAAAGCCGAGGAGACGCCCAGCGATAAAACAGTGGCCCAGGCCGCGCCCGCGACCCCCAGCCCCAGGGTGTAGATGAATATCGGGTCCAGGACGATGTTCAGGCCGGCGCCGAGGGCTAGGGCGTACATCGCCCTTTTGGCGTCCCCCTCGCCCCTCAGAATCGCGTTGGCGACGTTGCTGAAGAAGAGGAATATCGCTCCCGCAAAAATCACCCGGCCGTAGGCCACGGTCATGCCGAGGGTCGCCCCGGCACCGATCGTGCTGAAGATGTCCTCGGCGAAGATAATGAGTGGCACGGTGAACGCGCCCGCCGACGCGACCAATAGGATGACCGAATGGACGGCGACGCTATCGGCGCCGCGCTTGTCCCTGGCGCCGATCCTGCGCGATATTGCCGAGCTGCCCCCAACCCCGAGCCCAGTAGAAATGGCCATCATCATGAAGTAGAATGGAAACACAAAGCCGACGGCGGCAAGCGCATCGGCACCGATGCCAGAGACCCAGATGGCATCGATGAGGTTGTAGGTGGCCTGCACCAGCATCGCCAGTATCATGGGTATTGAAAGTTTGATGATGGCCTTTTTCGGCTCGCCTAGGAGGGTTTTGACGCCCTCGGTGTAGCCTTCTCCAGTCGGGATAACCTGCGAATCATCCATGTCCATCGCTCCGGGGTTGCCTTTTGGCCACCGCATTTTCAACTATTCTCTCCAGAAAATCGAACAACTTTTCCTTCTCCCCTTCGGAAAAACCGGTCAGAAGATGATTCGTCCAATCCTTCAGTATCCCTCTGACCACCGGCCTCATTTTTTCCGCTTTTTCGGTCAAATAAATTTTGTAGGCTCTCTTATCGGCGTCATCGATTTCCCTCCTCACGTATCCCGCTCGTTCCAACTTTTTTATCGCTCGCGTGCTCGTGGCCTTATCGGTCTTGAGGTCGCGCGCAAGGCTCTCCTGATTGATGCCGTCGCCGTGATACAGCCTCATCAGAAAAAGAGTCTGCCCGCTGCCGATGTTGTATTTTTCAAGTTCGTTGTGGATGTGGCTGGTCGTAAATCTGTGAATGCAGGATGTCAGCCGTCCAATCGATCTAGCCTTTTTCATAGCCATACCACGTTGATTTTTAGTTGTATATGCAACTGATTTTTGGCCAGCCAATATAAAGGTTGCTACCGCAACTAATTCAAGCACGATTTTTCAAACCCGGTAGGGGCAATCCAGCCTCTTGCATCCCGCGCAGGAGAACAGGTCCTTGGCTTGCTCGATGTCGTGACCCATGCCCATCACGAAGGAGACGGATTTTTTGGGCAGCATCACGAAGCTGGAGTTTAGGACGACTCCAATTCTCCAGGCCCCCAGGTTCTTGAATATGAACTCCTGGTTCTCGGTGCTCCAGTTTATCCTGCCGCTCCCGGGCGGGATTGTCCGGGTCGTTTTCAGCCCCTCCCGGTCAGCTATTTCCTTCAAATGCATCACGACTTTCCTCTCCGCTTCGATGAGCGCGACGTTCTCGAGGGCGTCGATGACCAGGCTCTCGTAAAGCCTGTCGGCGTTCAGCTTTCCACTGGTTTTCTCCCCGATGGTCACCACGCCGACCGCCAAGAACTCAGATTTTAGCAGCTCTTCAGGGGGAGCATAGGCGGCAATGTCGGTCTCCTCCCTGCGCAGGACGCGGAGCACGGCCCTTGGTTTTATGTAGGATTTCACATCCTTCATCGTTCTACCCAAAATTTTGTCCAGCCGCTCTTTGGACTCCTCGTTCTTGAACCAGTTGGTGAAAGGCGGGGTCTTCAGGATGACCTCCCTTTGGAAGCCGATCCCTATGTCGCTGAAAACTTTCGTTCTCTCGTCAATCAGGGTCATCATAAAAGAAGGTGATTAGGCCGCTCTATTAGTATTTCGCAATCGCTCGTGAAAAACAGAAAAAGAGATTTATTCACTCCCGCCAATTATACTCGAACGTCGGGTGGGCTGGATGCAGGAGATAAAGGAGATTCAGGAAAAGTTCGGCATCATCGGCAGGGAGAAGGAGCTTGAGAAGGCTCTGTCCGTGGTCAAAGCAGGCAGACATCTTTTGATAGAGGGCCCGGTCGGCGTCGGCAAGACGGTCATCGCTCTGGCCATTTCCAATTACCTCCACAAGCAGGTCTACCGGGTGGACGGCGACGAGAGGTACACCGAGCAGAAGCTGACGGGCTGGTTCGACCCACCCATTGTCCTCAAGCTGGGCTACGTCAAGGAGGCCTTCATTGCTGGACCCCTGACCTTGGCGATGCAGAATGGCGGTGCCTTGTTCATCAACGAGCTGAACCGGATGCCCGAGGCCGTCCAGAACGTGCTGCTGCCCTCGATGGACGAGTTCAAGATAGAGATACCGAAAATCGACAGGATAACCGCTGAGAACGGGTTCGTGATAATCGCGACGCAGAACCCGAGGGAGTTCATCGCGACCAGCCCCATATCCGAGGCGCTGCGGGACCGTTTCGAGCTGGTGACCCTGGGCTACCAGTCCGAGGAGGAGGAAATCCAGATCGTGAAATTGCGCACAGGAGTTGCCGACGATGAACTCGCCAAGGCCGTGGTTCTCATCGTCAGGGCGACCCGCGAGCATCCGGATATCAGGAGAGGCGCTTCCATCAGGGCTTCGGTCAGCATTTGCATGCTCACCTTCCAGCTGGGCGGAGATGTCGAGGCGATTCGCAAGGCCTGTCATCTGGCGCTCCCCACAAGGGTGGAGTTGAAGGAGGACGCGAAGAAGCCATTGCTTGACGTGATAGACGAGATAGTTGATTCGGTTATCAAAAAGACGCCGTCCAATTCGTTCGAAATCAAGGCCCCGAGTCAGGATAGCGAACTAAAAAAAAAGACATAGTGATCGTGCCCCTGAACTACCGTGAAATTCTCTCCAAGCACGTGAAGCTTCCGGTCGAGGAAAAAGAGAACAAAGAACTCGGTTGGTTAATCGCCCAAAAATATCCCTACGTCCGGAGCAGGCTCGACGAGAACCTGCGGAAGGTGATCAAGGAGGTGGCGATAAGGGCGATACTGTTCAGGGCCTTGAAGACGCTTGGGCCGACGAAGAGGTCAGCCAAATTGAAGAGGGAGGAATATCGATATGGCACCGATGAAATTGATCTGGAGAGCACGTTGGACCAAATTCTTGGGAAGAAGGAGTATCAGTTAGAGGACATTATCGTCGAGACTAGGGAGAAGAAGAAGCTGACATGCGCCCTGATGGTGGATACGAGTTTGTCCATGGCGGGAGAGAAGCTGGCCGTGGCGGCCGTTGGAGCGGCGATTTTGGCGCTGAAGCTGAAGGATGACAATTACGCGCTGGTGACGTTCGAGACGCGTGCGAGCGTCCTGAAGGCCATGAACGAGAGGAAGGACGTGCAGTCCGTCATCGGTGATCTGTTGGAGACACCTGCGACCGGGGACACCAACATGGAGGATGGATTGAGAGCCGGCTT
>JBDRCL010000082.1:0-7385 GCA_043821745.1 Methanobacteriota archaeon
GTAGCGCTCAATCCTGCACGGGCCAAAATCGTACTTCTTCCTCAGCTTGAGCACGAATTTCCTTGTGCGCTCGTCCACTTCGATCTCCACCTTGTTCGGGCGGTTCACCATTTCCTCTTTGTCGCATCCGGCGTATTTGTCTATCCAGTAATAGATCGTTCGCTCTGGAACTTGTAAATGTGCGGCGATTTTGTCGCCGCCCCAGCCCTGCTCGTATTTCCTCATGCACCACCACCTCATCTTGACCAGGTCCTTGCCCTCTCTCATGTACTCCTTCATTTTTCAACCTCCTGTTGGGTCCTAATTGGGCGCTAAGTGCAAGAACTAAAGGATAGTACAGCTTTTTCGGCGGGCTCGCCTTAAGAAGAAATTATTTATTAACGAACAAAAAAGTAGATATAGGTGAACCATGTTCAAACGGATGATTCTCTGCGTAACTGAAGCGACACCGGAGGAAGTCATCAAGGTTTCTATAAAACTGTGTTCAAAGGACACCCAAGTCTATGCGTTGCATGTCGTACGCCTATTGAGCGATTTCTCGAAGAAGGAAGCTTTGGAGAGGTTCTCCTGGGTACCCTATTCCTTCGAGAAGAAGGGGTTGAAGTGCCAGCTTGAGATTCTGGAGTCAACGGACGTTGGTAAGGCGATCATCTCCTTCGCGAAGAATAACTCCTGCGACGTTATAGTGACCGGTACGATACCGAGAAAGGGACTGCTCGGCGCCTTGTCCGAGAGCGTTTCGGACCATATTGTAAAGTATGCGCCGTGCACGGTGATACTCATAAGGAAATCCGATTTGAAGCTATGACGAATTTTTTAACGAGAACAAAAAGCAGTGATTTCCATGAACTCACTTTCCATAGTGCCGATACTAGTCTTCGTTGCAACGATTTTGCTCGTCTTTAGACATCCGATAGTGAGAGTCCCTTTCACAAAAAGGCACGTTCACGTAGATTATGGTTTGGCGCCCCTGCTTGGAGTTTTATTTTTGATCGCGATTGGCGTGGTTGACGCTGGGACCATCGCAAGGGGAATCCTGGGGTCAAATATGGTGAGCCCGTACGCGATAATCGCATTGGTCATAACTCTGGCGTACATTTGCATTTCTTTGGACTACACAGGGCTCTTTGAGTACATTTCTTTGCGTTTCGCAAGGGCGGCAAAAGGCTCGGGGAAAAAAGCTTTTCATATATTTTTTCATCTTAAGCAGCTTTCTCACGCTGGTGACGGACAACGATATAGTTATCTTGACGATGACCCCGATCATATTCTACATCAGCCGGCGCGCAAAGATTAATCCTCTACCATATCTTATCGCGCAATTTTTTGCAGCAAATATCCTAAGCATGACGCTTTATATCGGCAATCCCGTCAACATAGTTGCGGCCGATGCGCAAGGAATAGCATTCGTAGAATTTTTCAAGTGGATGCTTCTCCCTTCATTTCTGGCAGCGGTCACGTGTTTAGTTTTACTCTTGGTGGTTTTCCGGCGAATGCTTCCGGACAGGATAGAAATGCCTGATGTTGACCCGCGACTTGCTATAAAGAACAAGAGCGGAGCTGTGTTCGGTACAGTGCTCTTTACCACGACGATAGTCCTGATAAGTTTACCGACCAATTTGCTTGGCGTGCCGTTGTGGGTATTGACTTCCGTCGCTGCCGGGATAATGGTTTTGTACGATATTTTTTACTACAACCTCATCGCGGCCAAGAAAACGAGAGGCTATAGCTCAAACATCTTTGTGGTCGGCTCGAGAATGCCGTGGAAGGTAATTCCCTTCGTTATGGGCCTGTTCATAATAATTGAAAGTCTCGTCTCCACCGGGTGGACTGACTTCTTCGCCTCACATTTGTCGATAATCTCAGGCAGCGTAATAGTAACTGTATTGAGCGTGATATTTCTTTCAGCCATCATGGCCAACGTCATGAACAACCAGCCGATGACGATATTTTTCGTCAGGATATTCCAGAGCCCCTCCTTCAACGTTTCCTCCGTGGCGCGGTTGGGTTCGACTTTGGCATTGATAGCTGGGGCCAACTTTGGGGCGAATTTCACACTAGTGGGAGCGCTCGCGGGCATAATGTGGGCCAACATACTCTCCGAAAAGGGAATTCAGATCTCCTTCTCGAAGTTCTCCAAGTACGGCCTCTTGATAATGCCAACTGTGGTGCTGATAGCCGGTTTGACTTTGGTTTTAGAGCTGATGATGTGGACCTAAAGTTCTAAAGTATTGGCCGCTCATCCCAGTGTATGCTGAGTTATCTCCATCAAAATTTACCTCTTTTAAGTAACTCTCACCCAAATGCTCGGCGGGTACGGTGACTAACGGCGTAGCAGCATCGGACATCATAAGGTCGATGATGCGCGCTGGGTTCTCACGAGACGATGTTTACGATTTGCTGACGGAAGCGGGGTTGCATGGGGAGCAGGTGCAGCTACTTATAGATCGCGTGGCAGCCGAGTTCCACGAAGTTGAAATGCAGCCTCGACCGTCACGCATTGCTATCGAGGTGAGGAGGTTGTTTCAGGAGGCGGTTGAGGACCTGAGGCACGAGATATTCTCGCGCGCTGATTTGTTCGCTTTGCAGCAGGAAGTGATTAAAACCGAAGTTGAAAAACTGAGGCAAATGGTCGCTGGTCTGCAGCCGATAACTCGTTCTCGAAAATTAAGGAGAGGAAAATGAGTTCTAGCCTCAAGGATGCAGAATGGTTTTTGTAATTGTTTTTCGTAAGTTAACCTCCAAAGTCTCGCTGAATCCAACCAGCAGACAGGAATTACATTTAATGGTGGAATTGAGCTATTTATTTTTTGGGGAGGGTCAATTGGCAAAATTTAGTAAGCGGAAGAAAAGACACACACCGACTCCATCTCCAAAAGTTCCATCTCCAAAGGCGATGCCTGGCGTTAAGCGTCCTCGAAGTTACAAGGCGGGAAAGCTCGAGAAAGCTATCCTGAAGCATAAGATTACGGCTTTTGATATTTAGAAGCGGATAGGCAAGCTAATACGCCCGACTTTAGCCACGATTTCCGAGGGCGCGCCGTTAGAAAAACCCAATACCCCAGATGGCGTTTTTAAAAAAACTAAGATGAGAATCAATTTGATAGCTGCGGCCATAACTATCCCCATCGTAGTTGAAGCCATTATTGCAGCTTCTCTGAAGTTTTTAGCAACCCGTTTTGGGAGACCAAGAGCGGAGGAGGCGTAGTGGGTTCCCAGAAATGGTAAATATACAGCTCGATGGGGCAGAAGTACGCAACGATAACTGTTGACGTCTCAGGAAACTTCAGCGGGACGGGCTGGCAAGGAAACGCTCCGGGCATCGGTACCTTCGACATAGACATAACTGACGGTGTAATGTCGGGTACATCGATGAGTTTCAGCGTGGAGGCACCCTACAGGCAGGGAAGTATGCTGGGAACATATGAAGGAAATTTGAACGCGCCTTTCCCGAACGCCACGTCGGCGAGCGGGACCAGCTCCGGTATCCTACAGGATTCGCCTGGCACCAGAAGTTTCTCCGATTCATGGACGGCTACAAGAATATCCTGAGGCAACCTACCAAACTTTACAAACCATTCTGATGTGTTTTTATTTGGTGAAATTGATTGTTCTCGTAATTGGTGGTGGAACTTGAGTGTTAAGAAAGTCCTGGCACAGGCTTTGGTGTTAGGTTTTGTAGGAATTCTCTTGCTTGGTTTGACAAGCTTTGCGAGCGCCAATCCTGGGTGGGAGATATCGTCAGTTGATCCCGAAGGTGATGTGGGCTTATATACTTCCATAGCTGTCGATTCCAGCGGCAACCCCCACATAAGCTATTACGACGTTACAAACGGGGGCCTGAAGTACGCCACGCATTTCGAGAGCATAGTTTCGGAGTTGCCGCTCTTACAGAACTACTATATAATAATTCTGGCCAGTGCCATACCCGCGCTCGCCGCTTCGATGATTCTGTTCAGGAACGGAAAAGTTACGGAGAAGGCCAGGAATGTCCTTGTCGGAGTGTTTGGGCCCTTCTTGGCATTAACAGTGTCCGTGGCATTCGTGTTTGAATTGATGTTGCCCCCTGAACAGCTATTATTATATAATTGTATCAGCGATTACGATTACCCTTATTGTGGCCAACACGATCTTGTACAGGCGTGGGCGGATTTCAAGGAAGATAATGAAAGTTCTTGTCGGCGCATCGGCTTTAGCCCTGATATTCTCGGTCGTGGTTTGGTCAGTGTTTGAGTTATTGGTGCCCATGCTTTTGTTGGGCTGAGGCGGTGCCACAAATTTACAGGGCGTAGCGGCGTTTGGCTCGCTGATTCGGATACATTATTGTTGGTTCACTAAAGCTAATGGCTGTGAATTGTGAATGGTTTAAGGCTGAAGACCGCTACTATCGTTATAAACTTCTTTTCGGGCATCTCCCATCGATACGCTAGTGGCTTGTGCACATAGAAATTTCCATGTACAAGCGGAATGGTTGGATTGTCGAAGTCGAATATTTCCTCGATTGGCGTGGCTTCAAGTTCGACGGTTATCTTCCATTGCCCCCACCAAATAACAACTCCAGTGGTTGGGATGGGTATAGGAGTGGCAGTTGGGGATCCTAACAGCCCTGCCGGATCCATGCGTTCGTAGCTCACGCTTTTCAGGTCGAGTTCGCGGTAGACGGATATCCCGGGCGATTGCCTGATTGGTGCGGGTGGCAAGAGCTCGTAAAAACTTTCTCGATCGTTTGTTTCTCCGAATTGGTTTTTGGTCCCGCCCCCGTCTGCGTTGGTCAGTAACTGCGCAGCAGCCAAGTAATCGGAAGAGCCGAATATACTGAGCTCGTGCATGGACCACGCGGTTTCAAAGAATGCTTTTGTGCGCAATTCGTTGAGTTCCACCTTTCCCGAGAGCCATGCTCCAGCCCAAGCTTGGGAGTACTCCATGATTTGCCACGAGTTGACGATTTCTCCGCGCTTATCAACGAATTTGTCCATGCTCTGTTCGAGCAGGAAATAGCGCGAGTCGATAAACACGTCGATATTTTCGAAAGGTATCGCGAGCGAGGTTCTGCCATCCCAAGAAGTGAGCTTTATCCTAGATTCATCTGGCAAACCTGCGCGCGCCGACACGTAGCCGCTTCCGTCGTCAGATATTTTTAGTGATGACCAATTGGCTCCACCTAGGATTCTCACCTCGATGCGAGCGTCATGCCTAGAGTATTCCGGTGCAAGTTCGGACACCCGCTCAACAAAATATCTCGTGGCGAGCGACTCGATTTCGAGTTTTCTTGAGGCATCATCGTAATTGCTCGCCTCCTTGCCGACCTCCCATAGCGCCCGACAAACGGCGTGCACAGCCACGAATCTGAGGTCACCATGGACACTCTCGGCAACCATCAGTAGCGACGAGCCGGAGATATCGTCGATAGTTGCGAGGGACCGCTGGTGCCTTGAAAAAGCCGTTTGAGCGGCTATCATGAGCGCGATAATGACGATTAACGTGCCGGCAGCGCTGAAGGGCATGAATCCACGACCGTTCATAATGACCACAGCTCTAGGCTGATTTCGATGATTAGGTCCGTCTTCAGGTTTTGCGGAAAGCCAACCCCGAACTTGTTATTCACAAGCTGCGACAGTTCCTCGTTTGACGTCGGCAACGAGAGCAGAATGGACTCCGAACATAGTTGCTTTCTGGCGCGAGACAGGTCATCAATCTCGATCTCAAAGCGAAGGCTGACGAACTTGAGGTCAATGGGTACGGTGCTCGCCCGCAATCTGTACCCGAACCTCCTGCTTATAGCTCGATCTAGGACCGATTTTAGAAGCGTTCTTAGCTCATCGTCCATCGCCTTGTTCGGTCGCAAGAGCGCGATATAGTTTCCAGCGATATCCGTGCGCAAGTTCAGGAGGGCATCCTCGGCGATCAGTTGCGCGATGGTCTTGTGGCGTAGCTCGCGTTTCGCGGAACCACCGACGAATGGGAAGTCCAGTTCGAAGCCCAGCGCGTCTAAACTGTATTCAAAGCCACCGAGTTGATCCGCAGTCAGGTGCTGGAATGAGAGCAAGAGGCTTTGCGCAAAGCTTGACGCGTAACGTTCGCTCCCGGTTCTCGGGTCAGCCGGGCTCGAGACCGACAATATCGTTATCGCGGTTGAGATCAACAAGGCGAAGACCAGGATGTCGGCGATGTTGCCGAACCCCTTTTCTTCCACGTCAGTCCCTCCAAACCTTTACCGTCAGTTCGCAGGGCCTCGCCGACTCTTCATCGCAGGACACGGCTACCGGAAGGCTGGCGCTGGCGGGCGGAGAAAAGTACTGGCCGAGCGGGTTCGGTTCTGGGCCGTTGGACAGCAACAGTTCCCCATCGAGCGACCTGAGCTCGACGCGCAGGTTGATGCCCTGTAAGGCCAAGAGCTTGGAGTAGCTCTCAAGCCGCTCCCGCGACAGCTCGATTAGCCCCGGCCTGTCATCGCGCGACGAGAGGACTCGGTTCCTGAGACGTTCCGCCACGTCTAGCGCTAGGTCAAAGCCTTCGAAGGCGTTGCGTCGTTCGGAGTAAAGGTGGTAGGAGTGGGCAAGAGCAGCGATGAACACGGACAATAAGGACACGGCGAGAATGGTCGAGAAAAGGTCTTCACCGACATGAAACACCATCTAGCCCAACTCCACAGATATCGTGCCCGATTTCCCGACGACGATTTCGTGCGGGTTTTCCATCGAGAGCCGGAAATCGCCGCCGTTGACGGTGGTCGACATGATTAGCGAGCGTTCGACTTTGGCCGCCGAGGCCACGCAAACTTGAATTATCTGCAGCCCGTCTTTCATTTCTCCGATTATCAGGATCTCATAATGCTGCGCACTTGCGGGTAGCTCTCTTCGCAGTTCGGATTCTCCTGGGAAGACTTCGATTTTTTCTATCGCGCTGACCACGGCGCTGGCGATCATCTCCAAATCTTCCCTGTCGGCAAATCTTGTGGAGCTGGAATACATCGATAAAGCCAGCCCGATGAAGGCAACGGCAGCGAAAGCTAATCCGAGCTTGCACAGCAGGAAGCCGGCAGAGGTGCCCCGGTTTTCCATTAAATCCTCTCGACGTTTATGATGAATCGACCGTCAGCCGTCCGTCCGATTTTCATAATGTAGCTGCCGCTTCGCAGTTCGTTATTGCGGGTGGACATTTCCAAGGGAATGATTTTGCTCCGCACAACCGCATCGCCGGTCAGGAGCTGAATGCACCTGCCTTCCACGATAATCGAATCTTCGCCCAGGTCCAGTTCTACCAGCTGTGTGCTGCCCATGCCTCCGGCGCTGAGGAATTCGGCCCGCTCCACAAAGAGGTCGAAACTGTCAATCACGCGCTGGCGCTCGCCCATCCTCTGCACCCGCTCCAGGCAAGCGGCTCCT
>JBDRCL010000083.1:0-3017 GCA_043821745.1 Methanobacteriota archaeon
TAAAAAAGAGGTTACATTGGAAGAAGTTATGGCCTCCAAGATGGTGTCTTACCCCTTAAAGCTCTATGACTGCTCCCCTATATCCGATGGATCGGCTGCCCTAATTTTGGCGTCTGAGGAAAAAGCTTCGGAACTTTCAGACAAACCAGTCTATTTTTTGGGTCTTGGTGCTGGGACTGACACCGCGACATTATACGAAAGAGATGACTTGACTGGTTTAAAGGCAACTCGCGAGGCTGCAAAACAGGCATATCAAATGGCATGTGTTAAGCCACAGGACATCGATTTGGCCGACGTTCACGATTGTTTCACGATAGCCGAGATAATGGCATACGAGGACTTGGGATTCTGTAAAAAAGGAGACGGAGGAAAGTTCATTGAGGAAAAGAGATCATACCTGGAAGGAGACACGCCCGTCAATGTCGACGGAGGTCTTAAGGCAAAGGGCCATCCTCTGGGAGCAACAGGCGTAGGAATGGTTTACGAAATAACAAAACAGTTGAGAGGCGAGGCCGGCCCTAGGCAGGTCAAGGGAGCTAAAATCGGGTTGACGCACAGCATTGCCAGGGACGGAACACACTCGTTCGTACACATTTTTGGAGGGAGGGATTAGATGGAAAAAGCTGAAGCTTGCGTACCTGCGCATTCGAAGATTTCTAGGTTCTTCAGCGAGCTGGAAGGCGGAAATTTGATGGGCACACGTTGCCGTTCTTGCGGAAATGTTTACTTCCCACCAAGGGCAGAATGTCCAACGTGCATGGAAGAAAATATGGATTGGTTCGAAATCGATGGAAAAGCAGAATTGATAACATATACAATCGTCCAAGTGGCGCCGGAAAGATGGAAAAATCTAACACCTTTCATGGTGGCCGTGGGTAAACTTGAGGAGGGGCCAAAATTCATGGCTTCCTTGGAAAACATGGATGCGAAAGATATAAAGATCGGCATGGGATTGAAACTAGTTGCGTCGGATAGGGCCGAGGGATACCCTGAGTCTCGTTACAAATATAAATTCATACCTATCCTTTCATCTTAATGCGAGGAACTAGAAAAACGGCATCTGTAGTACACTTCTGATATCGGCCGAGATTTCGCACACCAAGCGATTGAGAATCAATTTGAACTGGCAGCTCCAGAGCATTTCGTGAGTCTGTATAATGGTGATTCAGAGACTGCAGAGGAGAGGCTGCGAGAGAGTAATAGAGGCGACAGAGCTTCATGCTCATGGTCGTGCACGGGCGCTAAACTTCCCGAGTTCTCTATTGTTTGTCTCTGTCCGCCAGCAACACTATGGGGCTCAAACTCAATATTAGCCTCGAGCGCGAGGTTAGTAATGAAGGCTTGCGCCTTTGAACCTTCCTCGTCTCGGTGAGGACGAGTTTGATTCGCGCTATCCCTCGGGCTCTTCACCATGTAGCTGGCGATGGCGAGACCTTTTCTATCTCAAAAAGCCCTACAAAGCCATTTAATAGAGGTCCGTGCGCCTTTTCAACATGATTTTGATCCCTAAATTTGAGACCTTTATCACTTCAGCCGAGTAAAAATCCCTATCTAGACATTGAGTTATTACCTGAATAGCGTCTGATGTAGGCACTACAATAGCCTTTCCACAGGTCTTAGATTGGGCCTGTTTTGACGCGTTTAAGGGAATTGACGCCGCGGTACCATCTGTAACTGGGCCATGATATTTTCTATAACGCTGAACCCCTGAACCGGGGTTGTCTAAAAATTCAAATTTTCACGTAATTCGGCCTATTTGTAAGTGGGCTGGAGTGGGGCGGTGGAGTCAGAAGTGAACCCTGATGAGATCCAAGGGTTATTGGAAATCCTACCACGCCTCAAAGGCGAATGAAAAACAGCAAGTGTTCAGGCCACGCAAACGGGTAGTTGAGAAAATCGGTCCACCCTGACAAGTTTCCAAACGGGGCCGTCCTCCCGATCATTTGCCGGAGGAGTACACCACGGTGGCAATCTACCAGAAAGACTTCCGCATGGTCCTCCAGGGTGACCGAAGGGGACACCCCCTTCGTCCTCGGTAAGCGGATGGACCACTCGGTCGTCTGGTGGGACCTCCAGCGGGTTCCGGTGGAATATGTGGATCGAGCCATCCAACTTCTATTTGAGCTCATCATCGAACTCTTTCCGCCGGACTTCATCCCGGACGCAAGTGGAGTTCAGACCGACCGGTACAGGAAGCGCAAGCGGCCCAAGCTGAGACCCAAAAGCAAACCACCTCCAAAACGACGCAGGAAGCGCGAAAAACGCCCCTCCGAGGAGCGGGAACACGTAACCCTGAAGCTCCACATGCTGGTTGGTTACTGCAAGGGATAGGAGCTCCTCCCGATCCTCAGAGCGAGGGTCACCCGTGGACATGCCCACGACTCCCCTCAGCTCAAACCTATGGTCGGGGAGTTTAAGGGGGATGGAGAACCTTTCCCCGCCGACAGGGGTCACGACTCCGAGGACAACTACATCCTCGTGAAGGGTCACGGGTTCGTCCCTGTGATCAAGCTCCGGAAGGGAGGACCGAGAGGGCTCGTCCGGCGGGAGATGGCGGAGAGCTTCAAGCTGCACAGAGATATCTACCAGTATCGAGGGTTGATCGAAGGGGTGGTTGGAGGAACCGAGACCAAGTACGGGAACCGGACGAGGTGCAGGCTTCGCAAATCCAGAAATGTCGATTGCCTCCTGATGGTCGTGTCGCACAACCTGCACACTTACATATAGGCTTTGGCTCGAGTTAAAAATTTTTATTTTAATCTGGATTTAGTAGACAGCTCCGTTTTTTCAAGTGCTGCTCCACGTTTTTGGGAGAGATATAGCCCCGCTACGTATGGTACCTGTGGAGGCGGCAAAAAAGGGAAAAGTCATGCATGCCAAGTCTTAATACACATCAAGCGTCAAACTTAAATTTACCTATACGGATAAACAATATCGGCTTCTGCAATTTCTTCTGGGAAAACTAATTTTATCTCGCCGTTTTGTATTTGCACGAATGCTACATCTTGACCCGAAGC
>JBDRCL010000084.1:0-4144 GCA_043821745.1 Methanobacteriota archaeon
ATCGAGAGACATTATGACCGACATAACCGACTACTTCGACCTGACGGAAATACTCGACTTTATCGACGAAGGGCTGGTGTATGTGGACCTTTCGGGCAAAATCGTATCAATCAACAAAGCCGGGGCGAGATCGCTGGGATTCGGCGCTTCGGATGACCTCGTCGGCGCGAACTTCCGGAATTGCTACCGCTCGCCGGACGAGTTCGACCGCTTCATAGAAATAATAAAAAAGACCGGCGAGATGAGCGATTACCTCATATATGCCCTGAAGCGCAACGGCAAACACGCCTTCCTCGAGGCGCAGAGTCGCCTCCAAAAGGACGAAGAAGGAACAGCCGTCGGCGTATCCACGTTGCTCCGCGATGTGTCCGAGAGGGAGATATACAGACACGCCCTCGAGAGGGCCGAAGACCGCTACCAGCAATTGTTCAACGACATCTCGGAGGGCTATGCGCGGTTTGCGCCGGACAACTCTGTCATCTTCATCAATCCCGCCGGCGCAAAACTGCTGGGCTTTGAGTCTCATATGGATGTCATAGGACGAAAACTTGCGGACCTGTGGGGAGACCCCGAAAAGTACGATGCTTATCTGAAGCAACTGCACGAAACCGGCTGCGTCGTCAAGGCAACTGTACGGGGCTGCACCCGGCAGGGTGAAGTGCTTATTATGGAAGTCTCCGAACACCTGGTCAGAAAACGGGACGGGGAAATCATCGGCTCGGACGCCCTTTTCAGAGACATCACCAAAGAAGCGAATCTCAAGGCCAAACTGGAGCAATCGCTGATACTGTACAAATACATCCTGCAAAGCTGCAGCGAACTTGTTATGGCGGTTGACAGCAGCGCAACAATTCTTTTTGTCAACGATGCCTTTGTACGATTGCTGGGATACGGGCGCGACGAAGTGTTCGGCAAGTCGGCTTACGACTTCGTAGTGCCCGAAGACCATCCGGCCATCGACGCAGCCCGCCTGTTAGTCCGTGAGGGCAAAACCGTCCCCGACATAAGAGTCCGCGCAAAGGCCAGCAAGGGGGCCCTCGTTCCGCTGTCCTGGACCGCCGTACCCATAAGTCCGGTCCTGCCCGACGGCACGGCCGTCATACTCATTGTCACGGACATAAGCGACCTGGTCGCCCTGCAAAACAAAATCACCGAACTCGAAAAAGAGCAGGCCTAGGCCGGCTGGAACGGTTATATTTACAGCGCAAAAGGTGACTGTCACCAATTACGGAGTCGAGAGAGCGCTGCGACCGAGACTCGTAGATTGGTGACTGTCATCCTTTTGCACTCAGAGAAGACTTGAAACCACAGACTTGTCCGGCGGGGTGTGTGTCGGATGGACACGGATAAACGCAGATAACAACTTCTACACTCCTATACTTCTATACTCCTACACTTCACCCCCCCGCTTTTTGTTTTTGACACGCGGCGCTCCGCGAAATAGAATCCGTCCTTAAAAGGCTGTCTTTCAGGAGGATGACATTTGGCAGAGTGTCCCGCAGAAATCACCCGGCTGGTCGAACAGTTCGGGCGAAACATCGACTCCTACCGCGAATCCCGCTACAAGGAAGCGCAACTCCGCAAGTTTCATTATGACTTGACAGTTTGAGACAGTTACTTACTATATTCCGTACGACATTTACTATGAGGTACAATATCAGGAGATCAGTGCGTTTTTGCCTGACAATGCAATGAAGTTCTTCAAATATAAAACGCTGACGACCGGAGTGAGGGTCTGCGAGGAGGAATCCGTCTATACCGCCAGACGGGGCGGCGCGCTTCTTAGAAAACGCAACAAGCCTCGACTCATCGATCTCTTCGCAGGTGCTGGTGGTCTTACTCTTGGTTTCACAAGCTTCTTAGGACACAATTTTGATCTTGTCTGGGCAAACGATTTTGATTCTGCAGCTACAAGAACGTACAACGCCAATTTCGCTGCAAAATGTGAACATAGGGATATACTCGAAATCGTAAACGGCTCTGCCGGTAGGGTTCCCAAGGCGGACGTTGTTATAGGAGGGCCACCCTGTCAGGGGTTCAGCCTACTGAGCAAAAACAGGAAGAACGATCCTCGCAAGCATTTGTGGCGGCCTTTTCTGGAAGTAGTTGCAATAAGCGACGCTTCCATTTTTCTTATAGAAAACGTTCCCGAGATTCTAGGCTCTCCAGAGTACAGGCAAATTGTCGAGGTCGCTCGCCGTATGGGATTCAAACTAGTGTCGGCCAAATTGTGTGCTGCTGATTATGGTGTTCCGCAAACACGTTGGCGAGCTTTTATACTTGGGTGGAAACACGGCGACCCTTCCATATTGTTTCCGCCGAAGAAGACGCATTATAATCCTCGTAAAGGTTACTTGCCTGCTATGTCCGAAAAGATTTCCGATTATACCGCCCTTCCTAAGCCGTGGCGTACAGTCCGCGACGCAATAGGAGACCTGCCAATCCCGGTAGGTACCGAAATTCGCAATGACCCGCCGCCGCTTGACCTTCATTTCGGTCGAAATCCCACCGAAATGAGCAAAAAACGGTACAGAGCAATTCCAAAGGAGGGGATGAACCGTTTTGACCTCCAGCATCGTGCTCCGCATCTTACGCCGAAATGTTGGATAAGAAAAAAATCAGGAGGAACCGATCTTTTCGGCAGACTTTGGTGGGACAGACCGGCGTTCACGATCAGGACGGAGTTCTTCAAGCCCGAAAAAGGACGGTATCTGCACCCGCAGCAACACAGACCTATTACGCATAGGGAAGCCGCAAGACTTCAGACTTTCCCCGACGATTTTATTTTTGAGGGGTCAAAAATCGAGATCGCCAAACAAATAGGAAATGCGGTACCGCCTCTTCTTGCCGCACGGCTTGCCGACTCCGTGTATGCAATTTGGCTGACTGAACGAACAAAAATCTCACCTGCGTGAAAAAGTGACGGACGTGTTTACCAAAAAGAAGAGAAGCCAAATAATGGCGAAAGTCAAAGGTAAAAATACACGCCCGGAAAAGATTGTCCGGAGTCTCTTACATGCAATGGGTTTTCGCTTCCGCCTTCATGTTACTGCTCTTCCAGGAAAACCGGATATTGTCCTGCCGCGTTACAAGAAAATCATCTTTGTACACGGATGCTTTTGGCATGGACACCGTGGCTGCAAGCGTTCTGCGAGGCCCAAGACCAAGAAAAGATTTTGGAACGCCAAACTAGATGCGAACATTAGACGCGACAAAGAACACGTGAAACGACTTCGCAATCGAGGGTGGAAGGTTAGGACAATTTGGGAATGTCAAACGCGTAATATCAAGAAATTGTACCATACGCTTGAATCTTTCATGTATAGGAACTAGCGTTCAAATTCACCGGAGGTCTACATTGAGTGCACGAGACAGGCTGAGAGAATTCTTTGAGAGGAATGTGGGAAAGATACTGAATGCCTCTATGTTGAGTAAGGTTGGAGGGATTAGCGAATGGGCAAGAAGGGTAAGGGAACTGCGATCCCAAGAAGGCATGCAGATACTCACCCACAATGATCGTGCCGATCTCAAACCGGGACAATATGTTCTTATCTCGCTTGAGCGGCTTCCCAAAATAGCAGACGGCATTCCGGCGGATCAGCGCGCACGGATTTTACAGCGGAACGGATTTACCTGTCAGGCGTGCGGTGTTGGAGCAGGTGAACCAGATCCTCTTGACCCGCATAGGAAAGCGAGACTAAATGTTGACCACATCATTCCGTTGAGTGAAGGGGGTACTAACGAAGATTCGAATCTGCGTGTAACCTGTACGGCATGCAATTTGGGCAGGTCGAATCTTTTTACGCCGCCGAGTAGTCGTTCTGTTAACATTCTTGCCAACATTCGGCGCGCTCCCAGATCAGCACAACGCGAGGTCTACGAATTTCTCAGGCGCAAATTTGAACCCAGCCAACGACAGAAATAATAGAATGGTTATCCAGAGGCAAATCAACGCCACCGACAATCAAATCGATTCCCTCGTTTACGAACTCTACGGCCTGACAAAAAAGGAAATCGAAATCGTGGGAAAAACTTAATCCGCAGATTGCGCAGATGACGCAGATGTTTTCACCCTTGCCTCCCCATCATTTATCTCTTAGACTATACAACCTGTCGAGAGAGGAAGCCGAAAACATGGAAAGCT
>JBDRCL010000085.1:0-28711 GCA_043821745.1 Methanobacteriota archaeon
TCCTCGAGGTGAATTTGGTTCAAAGGATGCACAAGTCTGGCAGAAGGGTCAAATACAGAGTTGTGGTCGTGGTCGGTAACCGTGACGGGATTTTTGGAGTCGGGCACGCAAGCACGAGAGACATCGGTTCCGCGATCAAGAAGGCAGTGACAGTCGCACAGCTGAACGTCATAGAGGTTGCCAGGGGATGCGGCAGTTGGGAGTGCGGCTGCGGCCGTAGCCACTCAGTGCCCTTCGAGGTCACCGGCAAGAGCGGGAGCGTCAAGTTCTCGATAAAGCCAGCGCCCCGGGGTCTTGGCCTCGCATCGGCTGGAATCTCCAGGACGATCCTTCGCATGGCAGGGATACAAGACGCATGGACGAGGACAGATGGGCAGACGCGTACAACGCTCAACTTTTCTCTAGCGGTGATGGATGCTCTGAAACAGACCACTAAAATGGTCATGAGCGACAAGTACAGGGAGCGCGTGACGATAGGGAAGGCGGGTGGCGTCAGTGGGTAAGCTGGCAGTTATCAAACTCCGGAGCGGCATCAACGCACGGCAGCAAGTCAATGATACTCTTAAGATGATGGGGCTGACGCGCATAAACCACTGCGTCATAGTTGACATCAACGATTCCAATCTTGGCATGATAAAAAAAGTCAAGGACTTCGTTACTTGGGGGGAGGTCAAGCCCGAGGTCCTGGAAAGCCTCCTGAAGAAGCGCGGGCGACTTTCTGGCGACAAGCGTGTGACGGAGGAGGCCGTGAAGTCGGTGTCAAATTTCCAGACTGTGGCCGAGCTGGCGGCTGCGGTGGAAAGCGGCAACGCAAATCTTGGAGACGTTGGCGTCAAAAAGGTCTTCAGGTTTCATCCACCGAGGGGAGGGTACAAGTCGACTAAACGTCCGGTCAAGGACATGGGCGACTTGGGGTACCGCGGAGACAAGATAAACGATTTGATAATCAGGATGATATAGGGGAAATTCCATGACCGTACGCAAGAGAAAAAAGGTGAGGACCCAGCGCGGCACGCGCACCTATGGCCAAGGCAGCGTCAAGAGGGGGCGCGGCAGCGGCGAGAGGGGCGGCACGGGGATGAGCGGCGGGCACAAGCACAAGTGGTCTTACATCATCAGGTACATGCCGGATTACTTCGGCAAGCACGGGTTCACCCGTCCGGCGGCCGTGCGCAGCAGCGTGAACGCAATAAACGTTGGCGATCTCGACGAGAACTTGGAAAAGCTCTTGGAGCTGGGCGTTGCCAGGCAGGAGGGCGACAGGTTCGTCATCGACGTCAATAAAATGGGCTTTGAAAAAGTCCTTGGCAGCGGCCAGGTTACCCACTCTTTGGATGTTATGGCAAAGTCTTTTGTCGAATCGGCTAAGCGTAAGCTTGAAGAAGCTGGTGGCAAGGCTATCGCTGGGTGAAGGCGATGGACAACCAGGATAAAGAGCATAAGCCGCGTTCAAAGCTTTATGCACTCGATCCTTTCGTCCGCAGGCTGCCCGAGGTAGCCATCCCTAAGAGACGGATTCCTTTCAGGGAAAAGTTCATCTGGACAGGGGTGGCCCTAATCATTTTCTTCGTGATGACTCAGATTCCTCTCTACGGTATAGACAGGCGTGAACCGTTCGTTGACACGAATGGCAACAACGTTTTCGATTTCATAGACGTAAACGGCAACGGGGTCATGGACTCTGGCGAGAATGCTTTGGAGTCTTTCACAGATTGGAACGGCAACGGCGTGTGGGATGCGGGTGCGCAGAATTTCTTCGGTCAGCTCAGGTTCGTGCTGGCAAGCCATTCGGGCAGCCTTATGGAGTTGGGGATAGGCCCCATCGTTACATCGGGAATTATAATGCAGCTTTTGGTGGGAAGCAAAATCATCGGACTGAAACTATCGGAAGGTGACGACCGTGCCCTGTTCACCGGGATTCAGAAGCTTTTAGCGGTGTTCATGGGCCTGTTCTCGGGGGCGATGCTCGTGCTCGCCGGGACTTATGGCAGCAGCGTGACTTTACTGAGCCCCGCGGGCCTGATCATCCTGCTGCAGCTCACACTCGGTGCCGTCGTCGTGATATACTTGGACGAGGTCGTCTCGAAGTACGGCATTGGCAGCGGGGTGAGCCTGTTCATAGCCGGCGGCGTTTCCATGACCGTGATTTGGCAGGCCTTGAACCCTGCCACCGGCGTAGTCCCAAACATAATCGGCACGGTGATTGGCAATGGGGACGTGATCAGCACTTTCTTCAGGCCGCACCTGCCGAACATGATGGGTATGATAGCCACTCTGATAATATTTTTCATAGTTGTCTACGCAGAGAGTATGAGAATCGAGATCCCGCTTGCGTACGGTAAATTTGGTGGGGTAAGGGGCCGATACCCGATAAGGTTCCTTTACACTTCGAACATCCCAGTGATTTTGGCAATGACAGTTTTTGCCAACATGAGGATCTTTTCAGCCATTCTCAACGCGCCATGGATTGCATATTACACCGAAGCTCCCAACGGATTGGCCTCAGTGGCCGCTGATCCGATTCGGGCAGTATTCTATATGGTAATTCTGGTGTTCGCGAGTATGGGGTTCGCTTACTTGTGGGTCCACATGACGGGCATGGGTCCGAGGGATGTGGCGAAGCAGCTCGACGATTCCGGCATGCTTATTCCAGGATTCCGACGCGACGTGAGGGTCATGGAATGGGTGTTGAGTAGGTATATCCTGACCGCGGCGTTGCTCGGCGGGGCTTTCGTGGGATTCCTTTCAGCCGGCGCAGACTTCCTCGGCGCTTTGGGCAGCGGGACCGGAATCCTATTGACGGTCGGTATCATGTACAGCCTGTATCAAGAGATAGCTAAGGAACAGGTCGCAGAGATGTTTCCAGCGGTTAGGAGGTTTTTTGGTGAGTGAGAGAATAGTCATAGTGACCGGAGTTCCCGGTTCTGGTAAGACCACCCTAGTAAAGGAAGCTCTAAAGGAGCTGAAGTCGAAGGGAACCGAGTACCAGGTCGTTAACTATGGTGATATAATGCTCGAGCTCATGCAGTCCAGGTCTGGCGTGACTGATCGCGACGTCATGCGAGATGTCCCGTTGAAATCCTATGTCAGTGTTCAGCGCGAGGTTGCGAGGCGAATTGCTCGCATGGCCAGGCTGAAGCCAGTTCTGGTGGATACGCACTGCCTTGTAAAAAAACCAGAGGGATACTACCCCGGCCTGCCGAAGTGGGTGCTGGAAGAGCTTCAACCAAAATCCATAATTGTGGTCGAGGCCAAGCCAGAGGAGATTGCGGGAAGGCGGACGAAGGACATGTCGCGGAGCAGGACCAGGGAGCTGGCGGTGGAGATAGACGAGCACCAGCAGCTTAGCCGGGCGGCGGCGATGGCCTACTCGGCTCTTTCCGGTGCCTCGGTGATGATTATCCAAAACAGTGATAAAGGATTAAAAAAAGCAGTAGATAATATAGTCTCAGCGTTAAGGTGAATGGATGCGTAAAAAAACCATAGTCCTGCTGCTGATGGTAGTGATATCGTCATCGCTGTTGGTCGCCGACCTCGCGCAGGCACAGGAGCAAGGCAACAGCGAGGACCTCTTTAGCATAATCAACAAGTTGGATATATCAGCTTCTTCGTTGAGGAAAGATGATAGCCAGCCAGCCAATGCCTCCATCCAGGCTGCTTTCACACAGTACGACAACAGGTTCAGCCAAGGCATCGCTGGAGTTGATGAAGCCTTAGACGGTCAGATTAGAGATAAATTCGCGATAGTTATAGGTAGTCCGTCCGAAGGGGATATCTTATCATTGAGGTCCGATGTAATCCGAGCGGCGGCCTTGGTTGGCGTTTCCTTGCCGCTACTCGCTGAATACTCCATTTTCATAGTGTTGGGGATAGGTTTCTTGGCGGCGGTTTTCGTGACTCTGGTGTCAAAGAAGATGGTGAAATGGAATGTAGTGAAGGAGAACAAGGCGAAGATAGCCGAGTACTACAAGGAATACCGCGGGGCACAGAAAAAACGCGACATGAAGCAAGTGCACAAGATTCAACAGCGTCAGGCTGAGATTATGCAGCTCCAGAAGGTAAACACAACTCAAAACCTGAAACCAACCATCATATACTTCGTCCCGCTCCTGATCCTGTGGATGTCCCTTGGCGGCATCTTCAGAGGATGGGTCGTGGTTTGGTTACCGTTCGTCCGCATAGATATCCCGTTCATAGGTCCGCTCGTGGTGTTTGGGGTGGGCTGGTGGTACTTTTTGACTTACCTTGGTTTCTCCCAGATATTGCGAAAGATATTCATAGGTGATTAGGTGCCCGCGCGAAGACAAAGATCTAGGAGCTACAAACAGCGACAGGTTCGGACGCCCGGGGGTCGGATGCAGAGGATCTACAAGGAGAAAAGGAAGGGCGCCGCGGCCTGCGCTTCTTGCAGCAAGACTCTTGGCGGCGTGCCTCGGCCCGCAAAAGGCAATATCGGTAGCATCCCTCGCAGTTCCAGGATGCCGAACCGACCTTTCGGCGGCTATCTTTGTCCAGCTTGTTCGCGCAGGGTCATGAAGGAGAAAGCTAGGGCCTGAGATCATGGTAGCCGTTGCTATAAGCGGCCTTCACGGTGCCGGAAAATCCACTGCTGCCAGAGCCCTCTCGAAGAAGTTCAAGAACTTGAGACACGTTTGCGCAGGGGAGATTTTCAGGCAGATAGTTAAAGAACGCGGCATGACTTTGAAGGAGGGCCAGAGATACGCGGAGCTTCACCCAGCTATTGACCGCATGATTGACAGAAAAATCGCCGACGCCGCTCGAGGGGACAAAGTGTTGATTGACTCTCGTCTGGCCGGATGGATGGCGAAGAAGGCAGACCTCAAGATATTCCTCACGGCCCCCACGAAGACACGTGTCACGAGAATATCCAACAGGGAAAGCCGGAGATATCGGGATGTATATGACGAGACCATCAGAAGGGAGAAAAGCGAGGCGAAGAGGTTCAAGAAATTGTACAACATCGACGTGAACGATTACTCAGTATTTGACATCATACTCAATACGGAGCGTTTGACGATACCCGAGACAACTAAAATACTTATGGCGGCGATTAACACCGTCATGAAAAGGAGGCGCTAAAATGGTGATGGAAGTAGGTCGAGTGTGCGTAAAGCTCGCTGGACGCGAAGCTGGCAAACACTGCTCAATAGTGGAAGAGCTAGATGACAAGAGCGTCGTCATCAGCGGACCCGGGGTTAAGCGAAGGCGCTGTAACATCGCGCATCTCGAGCCGACCGATAAGAAGCTCGACATACAGAAGGGAGCCTCTGACGAAGAGGTAAAGCGGGCCCTTGAGGCAGCCGGTTTGAGTTAGGTGTTAAAATTGGGAAAGCTGCCCGCAGATATCGAACGCGAGACGCTCACGAGGACCCATGACACCACTGACCCACAGTATGGATGCGACCCTTCAAAGCGTTCGATCAGAGAACACATTCGACTTGGCATGATTAACCTCGACAAGACCCCAGGTCCCACGTCTCACGAGGTGGTCGCCTGGGTTAAGCTCCTGCTGAACCTTCGCAGGGCCGGGCACGGCGGCACTTTGGATCCTGGCGTCAGCGGTGTTTTGCCGATAGCGCTGGAGGACGCCACCAAGGTGACCCAGACGCTGCTGCTGTCGGGCAAGGAATACGTTAGCGTGATGCACCTTCACGGGGACGTGGCGCAGCATAAGCTCGAGCAGGTTCTTTCGGAGTTCCAGGGTGAGATATTCCAGAAGCCCCCGCTGCGCGCGGCAGTCAGGCGGCTGTTGCGGATTAGGAAAATTTACTACATCGAATATCTGGAGCGGGAGGGCAGGGACGTTCTCATGCGGGTCGGGTGCGAGGCCGGGACCTACATGCGCAAGCTGATGTATGATATGGGGGAGGCTCTGGGATGTGGGGCGCACATGAGCGAGCTGCGGCGCACTCGTACTGGACCCTTCCGCGAGGAGACTGCTGTCAAGCTCCACGACCTCGCTGACGCGTACGCGTTCTGGAAGGAGGAGGGGCGTGAGGATTGCATGCGTAAAGAGATATTGCCCGTTGAGACAACAGCGCAACATTTACCGAAGATAGTTGTGCGGGATGGGGCGGTCGATGCCGTCTGTCATGGGGCGAGCTTGGCGGCCCCCGGGGTGCTAACAGTACAGACTGGAATTTCTTCAGGAGACCTAGTCGCTATCCTCACGCTGAAGGGAGAGTTGATAGGGCTGGCGAGGGGGACGATGAGCTCAAAAGAAATTTACGAGGCTGAGCACGGGATCGTGGCGAAACCAGAACGAATCGTGATGACGGCCGGGACTTATCCCAGGAAGTGGAAATAATTAGATTCTCCTGCGCGTGGTTTGAAAGCATAGCAACTATACTCTCTGGCACCTGTCGGTAAGTTGGTACGTGTTCTAACATATTGGTCGTATTTATCTTTTTCTGCTTAAGCACTTTTAACACAAGGGCCAAAATTTACGGGCTCCATCGTCAATGTATCCGAAGACACAATCCCTACTTTAAGTTGGAAATCATTCGGAGAAAAAAGTTGATTAAGCACAAAAAAGAAATAGGCTTTTACTCTCAGGAGAAAAATTCAAGGGCGAGTGATTTGCCGGGGTGGCGTAGCCAGGTAGCGCGCGAGCCTGGAACCATTGACAGATAGCTCGTGGTCCTCTCGGGCCTCAGGGGTTCAAATCCCCTCCCCGGCGCCAGTTAATATGTTCGGGTTTGCGACTAGTATCGACACATTTTCCAAACTTTCGATGGGTGGAAAAATGTCTCAAGTTTCATAATTACTTTTGAGCTCATTAATTTCCATTTAATCGTCGTTCCATCTGTACAATTTTTTCTTGGCTTTCAGTTTATTCAACCCGCAGTTGAAGCATAGACCGTTGTGGCAGCAAATTGTTCCGCCGCATTTAGGGCACTTCCATTTTTTCTTTTCCTCATTAATGAACTTGAAAACGCCTTTATTTTTAATAAATTCAAGGTTATCAATCATGCTCATTCGGAAGTGGGTCCGGTAACGCTTGTCAATTCTCTGCAGCTCGTCGCATGGAAAGTCCTTGCACTCGTAGCAGTATTTCACGCTGCCGTTCAGGAGCAAATCACATCTTTTCTTCAGGAATGCACATTTCTTGTCCCTCGGCCTGCAACCCACACAGTATGACATCCTGATTCCCTTGCCTTTCAGATCGTGTCTGAAAGCGAGGTACCCGCTGCATATTCCGCAGTTCATTCCACAGGGTGCTATTAGCTCCTCTTTCATCAGCAATTTCGCCCCCATGTTTTTTCCACGACAGGTAGGTTATATCTGTTGCGTGAAATCCGAAATGCAGGTCAAGTCCGACAGTTTTACCTTTCGCGCCCACTCGGAAAGGGACCACCATGGCGCCGACTTTTCTGAGTTTGGCGCGTCAAGCAAGGTTTTTATTGAAAGTTAACTATATTAACTGAACAGCTTAAAATTACGAGCTACTAATGGCTTAATAGGCAGTTGTTCGAAGAATCTATGGCAAAACCAATAGGGATAGCATGCCTGAGTTCAGACACATAGTCAGGATGGCAGGTAAGGACCTGCCCGGCGATAAGAAGGTACAGCTTGCGCTATCTGACATTAAGGGTGTCGGTATCGCTTACGCCAAGTCAACGGCTTTTATAGCTGGCGTCGACCCATCCTTGAAACTCGGCAACCTCAGCAAGGAGCAGGTCGAACAGCTAGAAAAAATCCTCAAGAACCCATCCCAGTACGGTTTTCCAAACTGGATGCTCAACCGAAGGAAGGACTACGAGACGGGTAAGGATCTTCACTTGTTAGGCGCAGATGTCGACATTGCCGTTCGCTCCGATATAGGCAGGGAGCGTCGCATCCGCAGCAGACACGGGATAAGGCACGAGCTTGGTCTGACAGTGCGCGGACAGCGCACGCGGACAACAGGCAGACAAGGGCTCACCGTGGGAGTGAAACGCAAGGAAATTAGGATTCGGGAGGAAGCAGCCAAACCCGTGAAGGGCAAGAAGGAGAAAGTAGAGACGGCGGCACCTGAAAAGGCCGAGGCAAAACCGGAGGCTAAGAAATCGGAGGCTAAGAAATCGGAGGCTAAGACATAGAGGGATTGAAAATGAAGCGTCAAAGAAAGAAGTACCTCAGGCCATCTCACCCATGGGAAAAGGACCGCATGGACGCCGAGGACATGGTGCTCAGTAAGTACGGTTTAACCCGGAAGACAGAGATTTGGCGAGCACAGAAGCTCTTGAAAAATTTCCGGGTCCAGGCGAGAAACCTTCTAGCCGCTTCGGGACCTCAAGCTGAAAAAGAAACAAAACAGCTGATAACGAGGCTTCGCGGTCTAGGGCTCGTCGGTGACGAGGCAACGTTGGACGATGTCCTTGGACTCAGCATTGATAATCTCCTTGAAAGGCGCCTTCAAACGATAGTTCAAAGGAAAGGCATGGCTCAGACTATGAAGCAGGCCAGGCAGATGGTCACACACGGTCACATAGCTATTGATGGCAGGCGCGTCAACGTTCCCAGTTATCTAGTTCTCAGAAGTGAAGACGCCAAGATCGGATATGCGGCCGGTAAACTTTTCCCAAGTGTTAAGCCGGAAGCCCCGACAGCACCAGAGCTTGGGAAGGTTTCTGGGGAGGAAACAGTTGCTGTACCCGAAGCTCCAGCGGCGGAGGATAAAGTAGTGGAGGGAGAAAAGTGACGGACGCAAAATGGGGCATAGCCCACATATTCTCGTCGTTCAATAACACGATAATCCACATAACGGACCTCACGGGAGCCGAAACTGTTTCCAGATTCTCCGGGGGCATGATAGTCAAGGCCGACAGGGAAGAGTCCTCTCCCTATGCAGCGATGCAGGCGGCGAATCGGGCGGCGCAGGAGGCAATGGAGAAGGGCTTCGGCGGCGTTCACATCAAGGTTCGCGCGCCGGGCGGAAGCGGGTCCAAGAGCCCGGGTCCTGGAGCGCAGGCAGCGATTAGAGCGCTCGCGAGGGCCGGATTGAGGATAGGGCGCATAGAGGATGCCACCCCAATACCGCACGACGGATGCCGCAAAAAGGGCGGCCGACGTGGCAGGCGCGTTTAATCTAGTTGCTGAATGTTTTACTTTTGCTCGCTTTTTTCTTACTTTTCTTAAGTCTTTATAACGGCTAGGCACCGAAGAGTAATTAGCTTTATATAAGATTACTTAAATCGTGTGTTTTGAATGGCGAAAATATGAGAGTCGGAATTCTGTGTGGCGGGGGGGATGCGCCCGGCACTAACGCAGTAGTTAGGGCCATTGTTCGAAAGGGAATAATACAATATGGGCACGATCTGGTTGGAGTGAGGGACGGTTGGCGCGGGATGTTGGAAGGCGAACTCATTCCCTTGGACCTAGACGCCATTTCCGGAATAATATATCGCGGCGGCACCATATTGGGCACGTCCAGGACGAATCCCTTCAAGAGGGAGGGCGGTCCGCAGAAGATTTTGGAGAACATGAAAAAGTTCTCCATCGATGCCTTGGTGGCCATCGGCGGTGACGATACTTTGGGCGCTGCTCAAAAAATGTTCGAGATCGGCCTTCCCTGCGTGGGAGTGCCGAAGACGATAGACAACGATTTAGCTTGCACGGAGTATACTTTCGGTTTCAATACCGCGGTTTCGATTGTCACGGATGCTCTGGACAGGCTCCACACCACTGCCGAGTCCCACAACCGTGTTATGGTTGTTGAGGTCATGGGCAGGCATACGGGCTGGATAGCGCTGGAGGCCGGACTAGCAGGCGGCGCGGATTTCATTCTAATCCCGGAAAAACCGGTCGATATTGAAGAGGTTTGTGGATGTATCAAGAAAAGGCAAGCCAGGGGAAGGAACTTCAGTATAGTTGTGGTCGCGGAGGGGGCCAAGTTGAAAGGAGGCACAGAGGTAGTTTATGGGGGGGAGGTAGACGAGTTCGGCCACGTGAGGCTCGGTGGAATAGGTTACCTACTTGGAAAAGAGATAGAAAAGAATACCGGCCTTGAAACGAGAGTGGTTATACTCGGGCACCTGCAGAGGGGAGGGTCCCCGACGGCCTTCGATAGAATCCTCGGCACGAAGTTTGGGTTAGCTGCGATAGATTTGGTTGCAAATGGCAAGTTCGGGCTGATGCCGTCCCTTTGTGGAAAAGACATAGTTTCGGTATCCATTAAAGACGCGGTGAACAATCGAAAGACCGTTGATCCAAAACTTTATGAGCTGGCCAGCGTGTTCTTCGGTTGAAGTTGTCTGCGCGTTTTAAATTGGGCCGGAACCTCTGTTGTTTCGGGCGCTCTAATCTTTATTGCGGGAGAATATCTCGTCGTATCCAGCTTGAACAGCATCTGTGCAGAACTTCTTGACGCCTTCCTCAGTTTTAGGATGTTTGAGCATATCCCTTATCACGGCGAAAGGAATGGTGCAAATATCGCACCCAGTCTCGGCCACTTCCCTCACCTGTCTAGAGTTCCTAATGCTGGCGGCGATTACCTTCGTTTGTATGTTGTAGTTTTTGAAGATGTTAACTATCTTTCTTACACAGTCAACTCCGCTCGTTATCCCGTTGTCCTTTCCCGCGTCAACTACCTTCTTCAAGTTCTCATCCGGGTAAAGGGAAGAAATTTTTTCGGCCCCGGCGCCGCTTAAGTGCTCGTTCAGCTTTTTCCTAGAAATCTCTTGGATGAGTTCGAAGTCGAAGTAGTCGCTCTTTCCGGACTCGACTCCCAAGTTTTTTCTTATGTAATCGTCAATTCTCCCCGCGAAAGGGCTCACATAAGCGGCTCCAGCTTTAGCCGCCAGAAGAGCTTGCTCAGGGGTCAATATCAGCGTCACGTTTACCGGGATTCCTTTTTTGGCCAAATTATTTATGGCCTTCAAGCCTTCGTAGTCAGCCGTCCCTTGGTCGGCGCAGGTGTTTATCGGTATTTTTATGGTCACGTTTCCAGCGATAGGGTTGAACCGCTCGTACAAGGTTTGGGCTTCCCCAATCATCTCACTTGCCTTAAGGCTTACCACTTCCAAGCTTACGGGTCTGCCTTTCCCCGCCGCGCTACATATTTCTCCGATATAGCGATCCAAACTCAGGTTCTTTCCAGCCTTTTTTTCCTCTTCGACGGCACCCCTGATTAGGCTCGGATTAGTTGTCACCCCGTCAACTATTCCCCATGGAATGGCTTCCTTAATCTCGTTCAATTTTGCGGTATCGACAAATATTTTCATATTTTCATGTCCCACTTATTAATCAATAAATGTATTAAAATGACTTTTGTGGAAGTTTGTAGGAAGACATTTCGTGGATTCTGGAGAGGTTAAATTGCGAGATTTGGCGGCACTACACTTAAAGTATTTAAGTCAACGAGCCTAAAAAATCGTCATGTGGCAATTATCGCGCTCATGGTCAATACGAGCCGTGGAAGTTCATCAAGTATGGCATGTCAACTTAAGACATAACGAAAACAGTAAAGAAATCTTATGAGGAAAAGACAATGAAGATAAAAATCGCCCCCTCCCTGTTGTCATCTGATTTTAGCCAGCTCGGAGTCGAGGTTAGGAAAACTGAGGAGGCCGGAGCCGACCTCATCCACTGGGATATTATGGACGGCCACTTCGTGCCCAATATCACCTTTGGGCCAGCTGTTGTTAAGAAGGTTAGGGAAAAGACTAAGCTGCCATTTGACGTGCATCTCATGATCGAGAACCCAGACGATTATATAGAAGATTTTGCCAAAGCAGGTAGCAGCATGATATCCGTGCATGCCGAGGCCTGCGTTCATCTACAGCGCACCATACGCCACATAAGGGACTTGGGAGCTAAAGCCGGGGTGGCGCTCAACCCAGCAACCCCGTTGAACGTGGTCGAGTTTGTTTTGGACGATCTGGACTTCATATTGATAATGACGATCAACCCCGGATTCGGAGGTCAAAAGTTCATTCCCGCAACCATGCCGAAGATCAGAAAGGCAAGGGAGATGATAGAGAAGCGTGGCCTGAACATCGATGTCGAAGTCGACGGCGGCCTGAATGAGAAAAACATTCCATCCGTCGTTAAAGCTGGAGCGAATATTCTGGTGGCTGGTTACTCCGTCTACGGTGGCAGGGGAATCGCGAAGAGCATCAGGTCACTGAGGGAAAGCGCGAAAAAGGCATAAAAATAAATTAAGGGCCTAAAAACCCCGCACTCGAAAGCTTTAAAAAGGAATTGCGCAGACGTTAAATAGCAAAATGGATATAGTAAGATTCTAACCGCTTTCTGGGGCCCGTAGCGCAGTCTGGTTAGCGTACCGGCCTTTTAAGCCGGCAGTCGAGGGTTCGAATCCCTCCGGGCCCGCCTGTGAACGCGGTAGGTGAAAACATGCCAGAAGGATACCAAGTCGGGCGGCACGTGCTGGTGCCAAAACACGAGGTCTTACCTAAAAATAAAGTAGAAGAGTTACTCAAGCAATACAAGATAACGCTTTACCAACTTCCCCTCATAAAAAACTCTGACCCAGCTGTCGAGGAGATAGAAGGGAAGCCGGGCGATGTGATAAAGATTACCAGAGATAGCCAGACAGCCGGTAAAGCTGTGGTATACAAGTATGTGATTGAAGATTAGGTGATTGGATGCAGGATACATGGCCGTTGGTTGAGTCTTTTATTAAGGAGAAGGGGCTCGTAAGACAACACCTCGACTCCTACAATGATTTTATTGAACGGGGAATTCAGCAGGTTATTGATGAAATAAGTGGCATAGACCTCGACATCGAGGGCGTGGATGTAAAGTTCGGCAAGCTGAGGCTTGAACCGCCATCAACGAAGGAAACTGATGGTTCTCGTCCCGCGGTGTTCCCGAGCGAGGCAAGGCTGCGAAACCTGAGCTACACGGCCCCGATCAAGCTTGAGATGAGTATAGTGAAGAATGGGAGGGAACAGCCTCCAGTCGAGGTATACATCGGCGAGCTTCCGGTGATGCTAAAGTCCAAGATATGTAAACTTTACGGTTTCGATGAGCAGCAGCTGATAAACGCCGGAGAGGACCCTCTGGATCCCGGCGGTTACTTCGTGGTCAACGGTTCCGAGCGCGTTATAGTCACTCAGGAGGATTTGGCCTCGAACGCAATTCTGGTCGAGCGCGACGATCATATGGGGACGGAGGTTTCTAAGGTCTTCTCCACACATCGTGGCTTCAGGTCACTCGTCGTTGTCGAGCGAAAGCGCGACGGACTGTTGCGCGTCGCATTTCCAGCCGTTCCAGGGCAGGTGCCGCTCGTCGTGATAATGCGGGCCCTTGGTCTTGAGAGCGACAGGGAGATAGTCAGCGCCGTTTCTGAGGATTCGGATATCATCAGGGAACTTTTCGAGAACTTGCAAGAAGCGATTGACGTAAAGAGCAAGGATGATGCTTTGGACATAATCGGCAAAAGGGTCGCGATTGGGCAGACCAGGGAATACAGACTGCAGCGAGCCCAAGAGGTCCTCGACAAGTATCTCCTACCCCATATAGGTTCGAAAATGACAGACCGAATAGCAAAGGCCTATTACTTGGGCAGGATGGCCGAGCAGGTTGTTGAATTGGGCCTTAGGCGCAGGGAAGTCGATGACAAGGACCACTACGGGAACAAGCGACTGAAGCTCGCTGGCGATCTGCTTGAGAACGTGTTCAGGCTGGCGTTCCTCAACCTCACCAGGGACATAAAGTACCAGCTCGAGCGAGCGTTCGCCAGGGGCCGGGAGATGAACCTGAGAACTGCTGCTCGTGCGGATGTCTTGACGGAGAGGATAAGACACGCGTTGGCCACTGGCAACTGGCCGGGCGGAAGAACCGGCGTCAGCCAGCTTTTAGACAGGACCAATTACATAGCGGCGATATCCCACCTTAGGCGCGTGGTCTCGCCTTTGAGCAGGAGCCAGCCTCACTTTGAAGCTCGGGACTTGCACCCGACCCACTGGGGCAAAATATGCCCGTGCGAAACCCCCGAGGGTCCAAACTGCGGGCTGGTCAAGAACTTGGCACTGATGGCCGAGATTTCGACCGGGACAGAGGAGGGCAAGGTGGAGCGCCTGATTTACAAGCTCGGCGTTAACAAGATAATAAAGGGCAGCGAGAGAAAGGGCAAGGCGGCAGTATACCTAAACGGAAGATTGATCGGCATAACTGATAATGGGAAAGGGCTGGTCGATGAGCTCAGGCACAGCCGCCGAAAGGGCGACATTGACGAGCAGGTCAACATCGCCTTCAGGGAAGATACGGACGAGGTCAGGGTCAACACGGACGCTGGCAGGGTTCGCAGGCCGGTAATCGTCGTTGAGAGAGGAAAGCCCAAGCTGGCCGGAGATGACATCGAAAATATCAAAGCAGGAAAGACGACTTGGCACGATCTGGTCCAGGCCGGCATCATAGAGTATATCGATGCCGAAGAGGAGGAGAACACATACATATCGATTTACGAGGAGCAGTTGACTCCGGAACACACTCACCTTGAGCTAAATACTTTGTCCATGTTGGGCATAAGCGCCGCTTTGGTTCCTTATGCTGAGCACAACCAATCTCCGCGTAACACTTACGGCGCGAACATGGCCAAGCAAGCACTTGGTCTCACGACCACAGCCATACACAAGCGTGCGGACACAAGAGGTCATTTTTTGCACTACCCGCATGTGCCTCTTATCAAGACGCAGGTCATGGATGCGGTAGGGTTTGACAGGAGGCCGGCCGGGCAAAATCTAGTCGTCGCAATAGCCACGTACGGCGGTTACAACATGGAGGACGCGCTGATAGTAAACGGTGCGTCGATTGACCGTGGAGTCGGACGCACTACATTTTACAGGATCTACGAGGCGGATGAGGGTCGCTACCCTGGTGGTCAGGAGGACAAGTTTGAGATCCCCAGCGAGGAGATAAGGGGGTACGCCGACACGAGCCGCTATCGGAACCTTGGCGAGGACGGCATAACCGAAGTTGAATCCGGAGTCAAGGGCGAGGATATCCTGATCGGACGCACCAGTCCCCCGAGATTCTTGGAGGAGATAGACGAGTTCGGTCTGGCCGTCGAGCATGGCCGACGCGAAAGCTCAGTCAGGGTAAGACCCAGCGAGGAAGGCACAGTGGACATGGTGCTTCTAAGCACGACTTCCGAGGGCAACAAATTTGTCAGAGTTCGTGTTAGAGACCTCCGGATTCCAGAGATTGGTGACAAGTTGGCGTCCAGGCACGGACAGAAAGGAGTAATCGGGATTGCCATGAATGGAGCGGACATGCCGTTTACTGAAGATGGCGTTACCCCGGACATCATAATCAACCCGCATGCTATCCCGTCACGCATGTCAGTTGGGCAGCTTCTTGAGATGATAGCCGGCAAGGTTGGTGCGTCCATCGGGGAACGCGTTGATGGGACTGCCTTCTCCGGGATGTCCGAGAAGGAGGTTCGCGAGAAGCTGAAAGTCCATGGATTCAAGCACACGGGCAAGGAAGTGCTCTACAACGGGATTACTGGGGAGATGATGCCTGTCGATATTTTCATAGGGGTTTGTTTTTACCAGAAGCTTCACCACATGGTCGCCGACAAGATTCACGCCAGGTCCCGCGGGCCGGTGCAGGTCTTGACCCACCAGCCGACGGAGGGCAGGGCGCGCGAGGGAGGCCTTCGTTTCGGGGAGATGGAGCGTGATTGCCTGATCGGACACGGAGCGGCGATGCTGCTCAACGAACGACTTCTGGACGCTTCCGACAAGTACACGGGATTGATTTGCGGAAAGTGCGGTTCATTTGCGGTTTACGATAGGCGCGGTGACAGGGCTTATTGCCCGTTGTGCGACGAGGATTCAGAGATTTACGGGATCCAGATATCGTATGCGTTCAAGCTACTTGTTGACGAGCTCAAATCGTTGTGCATGTCACCGAGGATACGTTTGAGGGATAGAGCATAGGTGAAGAAAATGATGAGGATACCTAAACTGATAGATAGGATAGACTTCGGCATGATGTCGCCCGACGAGGTACGGAGGATATCTGTCACTAAAATCGTGGCGGCCGACACATACGATGACGACGGCTACCCGATAGACAGGGGCCTGATGGACTCCAGGCTTGGCGTAGTCGATCCTGGTCTCAGGTGCAGGACATGCGCTGCGCGCGCTGGTGATTGTCCAGGTCACTTTGGGCACGTGGAATTGTCGAGGCCGGTTATCCATGTGGGCTACGTTGAAAACGTTTATGATTGTCTGCGCTCAATTTGTAGGAACAAGGAATGCGGCAGGATATTGCTGTCCGATCAAAAGATAGAGAACTTCCGCAATCAGATGGAGGAGTCCAAGAAGAGTGGAGGGAAGTGGTGGGAGATCTCATCTCAGGTCATAAGGAGCGCCACAGCGGTCGAGAAATGCTCGCACTGCGGCGAGAAACAGCTGTCGATAAAGTTCGAGAAGCCGACGACGTTCGTCGAAGGTAAGAACCGCCTAACCCCGAGCGATGTGCGCGAGAGACTGGAGAGCTTGAGGGATGACGATGCGCAGCTCATAGGCATAGATTCAAGAGTGGCGAGGCCAGAGTGGATGATTCTGACTGTTTTACCCGTCCCCCCTGTCACTGTTAGACCCAGCATAACTTTGGAATCAGGCGTTCGTTCCGAGGATGACCTGACGCACAAACTGGTCGATATAATCAGAATCAACCAGCGCTTGGCCGAAAACATTGAGGCGGGTGCGCCGCATCTTATCGTGGAGGACCTATGGGAGCTGCTTCAGTACCACGTCACCACCTATTTTGACAACTCCGTTTCTGGGATTCCTCCAGCTAGGCACAGGTCCGGTAGGGTCCTTCGCACACTGTCACAGCGTCTGAGGGGGAAGGAAGGCCGATTCAGGGGGAACCTCTCGGGCAAGCGTGTGGACTTCTCGGCTAGGACTGTGGTATCACCAGATCCCAACATAAGCATAAACGAGATAGGGGTCCCTGAGTACGTTGCAAAGATACTGACAATACCTGTCCGGGTTACGGAACACAACTTGGAGGAACTCCGCAATGTCGTCCGAAGAGGGACGGACATCTTTCCCGGCGCAAGAAGCATGATAAGTGCCGAGGGCAAGAGGTTCGACCTCCGTTACGCGGACCGGGATGAGATAGCCAACACCCTCGCGCCAGGCACCATCGTGGAGCGCCACCTCAAGGATCACGATATTGTGCTTTTCAACCGGCAACCATCGCTGCACAGGATGTCTATCATGGCTCACGAGGTGAAGATCCTGCCCGGTAGAACTTTCAGGCTGGGCCTCAGTGTCTGTCCTCCGTACAACGCTGATTTCGATGGAGATGAGATGAACGTTCACGCGCCGCAATCAGAGGAGGCGCAGGCCGAGGCACGCATCCTCATGAGAGTCCAGGAACAGATCCTCTCGCCTAGGTTCGGAGGCCCCATAATCGGCGGCATCCAGGACCACATAACTGGTGCATACCTGCTGACTCACAAAAACAGGTTGCTGACCCGAGATCGGGCCCAGCAATTGTTGTCGTACGCCGGGATTTTGTCGGACCTGCCAAAGCCGGCGGCCAAGAAGGGGGAAGATTACTGGACCGGAAAGCAGATTTTCAGCATAATGTTGCCCAAGGACCTTAACCTCACGTTCAAGGCCAAGATATGTGAGAATTGCACCCGCTGTAAGCAGGAGGAGTGCGACATAGACGCTTACGTCACGATAAGGAAGGGGCAGCTGTTGACCGGCGTGATAGACGCTAACAGCTACAAGGCACTCGACAAGTGCGAGATATTGGACAGGATAGTGAAGGACTATGGAACGACTCCCGCTCGAGAGTTCTTGGACAAGGTCACCAAGCTGTCGATAGCGTCTGCGGCAATGTTCGGTTTCACCACCAGTATCGACGACGAGGACATACCACCGGAGGCTAAGGAGAGGATATTTGAGGGGATAGAGGAGGCTAAGAAGAAGGTCAACAAGCTCATCGAGGTTTACAACTCCGGCGAACTCGAGCCCCTGCCGGGTCGATCGCTGCGGGAAACTTTGGAGATGAGGATAATGGAAGTCTTGGCCGAGAGCAGGGACGCAGCAGGCGCAACGGCCGAGGAATTTCTCGGTCTCGACAATCACGCGGTAATCATGGCAAGGACAGGGGCCAGGGGCAGTATGCTGAATCTGACCCAGATGGCTGCCTGTGTAGGCCAACAGTCAGTACGCGGCGAACGGCTCAGCCGCGGCTACAGAGGCCGGACCCTGACGCATTTCAAGCACGGGGATCTGGGAGCGGAAGCTCGCGGGTTCATCAGCGCCAGCTACAAGGATGGCCTCGGGCCGCTGGAGTTCTTCTTCCACGCTATGGGTGGTAGGGAGGGTTTGGTTGACACCGCCGTGAGGACGGCTCAGAGCGGTTATATGCAGCGTCGACTGATTAACGCTCTGCAAGATCTCCGCGTTGAGTACGACGGAACGGTTAGGGATGACAGGAGTGCGATCGTCCAGTTCACGTACGGTGAGGATGGCGTCGATCCAGCACACAGTGACCGCGGCAAGGCGGTTAACGTGGACAAGCTCATCAATAGGTTGCTCGGGTGATTGGGATGGCAGGAATTTCACCAGACACGGTCAAGGCCGAGGTCGCGAAGCTCGAGGGAGAGGTACCTGATTTAATCATCCGTGAGCTGCAGAGCAGTTTGGTTCGGGTGTGCAAGGACAAGGCCGTGACTAAGGAACAGCTCAAGGAAGTTATTGACGGCGTAAAGCACGCTTACTCCAGCGCGAAGGTCGAGCCAGGTGAAGCGGTCGGAACAGTTGCCGCGCAGTCGATAGGCGAGCCCGGCACGCAGATGACGCTTAGGACATTCCACTACGCTGGAGTTGCGGAGCTTAACGTCACGCTTGGTCTGCCACGCCTAATTGAGATAATAGATGCAAGGAAAACGCCATCGGCCGCACTCATGACGATATACCTCAAAGAGGCGCACGCCAAGAGCAGGGAGAAGGCTAGGGCGTTTGCGCAGAAAATAGAGCTCACGACAGTTGAGGACGTGGCCCTACAGACAGAGGTGGATCTGATCAATTCAGTCTTCATAATCACTTTTGACCGCTCCCGTATGCAGCGCAGAGATTTGACGCCGACCAAAGTTTCAACCACCATAAAGGAGGTCCCGAAAGTGGATGTCAGCATAGACGGTTACAAGCTGCGCCTCAAGCCGGAGACAGCGTCGCTCACGGAATTGCGCAGGCTAGTGACAAAGGTAAGGGCACTACCGTTGAGAGGGGTCAAGGGCATCACAAGGGTCGTGGTCAAGATGGAAGGCGATGAGTACGTGGTCTATACGGAGGGTTCTAATTTAGCCGATATTTTGGCCATGCCAGAGGTGGATGCGACAAGGACCAGCACGAACAACATTCACGAGATTGAGGACGTGTTGGGCATAGAGGCCGCCAGGAACTCAATAATAAACGAGGCCGTGAAGACGCTTGATGAGCAGGGGCTTGACGTCGACATTAGGCACATAATGCTCGTGGCCGACATGATGTCCGCGACTGGCGATGTGAGTCAGGTGGGACGACACGGTGTAAGCGGTGACAAGTCTAGCGTTCTCGCGAGGGCATCATTCGAGATAACTACGAAACATCTGATCGACGCGTGCGTGCACGGGGAGAGCGACAAGCTCGACGGCATAATCGAAAACGTCATCGCTGGCCAGCCGATCCCGATTGGCACAGGTTCTGTGGAACTAGTGATGCGGAGGGAAGAAGGTGGAAGTAAGTAGGAAAGTGGCGCAGGCCATGGTCACCGGTAAGGTCATAATGGGCACGGACAAGTCGCTAAAGGCCCTCAAGCGCGGTCAGGCCAGGCTGGTAATTGTGTCATCCAACTGTGCGCGCGAAACTTTGGAGGACGTGAAACACTACTCGAAGTTGGCCGACACCAAGTTTCATATTTTCGACGGAGACAGCACATCACTGGGACTCGCGTGCGGGAAACCTTTTTCAGTGGATATGTTGGTTGTCTTAGATCCGGGCAGCTCGAACATCTTGAGCATCGAGGGGCATAGATGACGATAAAATTCACCGCTGAAGAGATGCGTTACATAGCGAACTTCGAGGGCCTCACGGGTGCTCGTGTGCGCGACTGCATAATAAACGAACTGGGAGGCAGCGTCACTTTCGTCGTCAACAAAGGCGACTTTGGAATGGCGATTGGACACGGGGGAGATAAGGTCAAGAGGGCAAAGCGTGTAATCGGCAAGGGCATCGAGGTTGTCGAATACTCCGAAGATCCCATAGAGTTTTTGAAGAACACGCTTTCACCTGCTAGGGTTCAACGCGTCAAAATAATAGAAAAGGAGGATAAGAAGGTAGCCATTGTGACCGTTGATTTACAGGACAAGGGTTTGGCCGTGGGAAGGAGCGGCAAGAAAATCCAAAGCGCGAAAAAGCTCGTTGAAAGACATCACGGCATAAGCGATATACTGCTTACGTGATTTATAAAAACCCAGAACTAGCTACTGATATAAGTGGTAAATATGACAAAAGCCCCTAGAGGAGAATTTGCGGCGCGAAAGCTGCGCGACAGCAGGCAACGGTTCAGGTGGAAGAGTCCTCAATACCAGCGACGCACCCTTAGGCTGGATGAGAAGTCAGACCCTCTGGAGGGCTCACCACAGGGCAGGGGAATAGTATTGGAAAAAGTCGGGATTGAGGCGAAGCAACCCAACTCGGCCATAAGAAAATGCGTCAGGGTTCAACTCATCAAAAACGGCCGACAGATAACTTCCTTCGCGCCTGGCGACGGTGCCATCGGTTTCATCGACGAGCACGACGAGGTTGTGATCGAGGGCATTGGAGGGGCCAAGGGCGGATCTTATGGTGACATTCCTGGAGTTCGTTTTAGAGTCACGAAAGTCAACGGGATATCCTTGAACGAGCTCGTGAAAGGCCGCAAGGAGAAACCGGCCAGGTGATCTCATGGGGTTCAAGTATTTCGGGGAATGGGAAGCGGAGAACATAGTGATGAAGGATCCTGGCATGAAGCTGTATGTGCGCCTGGATCCCCCTCTCGTCCTCCACAGCGGGGGGAAGCACGCCAGTAAACAGTTTGGGAAGGCTAACGTCCCGATCGTCGAGCGCTTGATGAACAAGATCATGAGGTCCGGTCCAGGCTCTAGGAAGCTCGGTGGCAGGACCATACGCGGAGCTGGGGCCACGGGCAAAAAACACAAGGCGTACAACATCGTTCACGAATCATTCAAGATAATAGCCAAGCGCACGAATAAAAACCCCGTACAAGTTTTGATTGATGCGATACAGAATTCTGCCCCTCGTGAGGAGACGACCCGCATAAGCTACGGTGGGATAGCTTACTACATTGCGGTCGATTCTTCCCCGCAGAGGCGACTGGACATCGCCTTGAAGAACTTGGCGGCTGGAGCCTTCTCGGCCGCGTTTTCGAGAAAAAAGAACGTTGTGGATTGTCTTGCCGATGAATTGGAGCTGGCCGCAAACAACGACACGAAAAGTTTCGCCGTTGCTAGAAAAGAGGAGATGGAAAGGATCGCCAGAGGAGCAAGGTGAGTAAAGCTTATTAAATAAATGAGTTAAAGGAAAATAGCTAAAGAAGGTTACAATATGGCGAAACCACACATGAACCTTATAACGATAGGACACGTTGACCATGGTAAGTCAACTACCTTGGGCAGGTTGTTTTTCGATAAGGGAGTAGTAAGAGAAGACGATATTAAAAAATTTGAGGCGATGGGCGATAAAGGTAAGACTTTCAAGTTCGCTTGGGTAATGGACGGTCTGAAAGAGGAGCGTGAAAGAGGCCTGACAATAGACCTAGCGCACAAAAAGTTTGAGACGGACAAGCATTACTTCACCATAATCGACGCTCCAGGCCACAGGGACTTTGTAAAGAACATGATCACTGGAGCAAGCCAGGCCGATGCGGCGGTTCTGGTCGTGGCGGCCGATGATGGGATAATGCCGCAGACAAGGGAGCACGCGGCGCTGGCGTTCACCCTTGGTGTGGGACAGCTCGTCGTCGTGATAAACAAGATGGACTTGGTGACTTACAAGGAGGAGATTTACAACAAGCTAAAGGGCGAGATAACCGAATTGTTAAAGGCAGTCGGGTATAAGAATCCCGATAAGTTCATCTTCGTCCCCACGGCGTCCTTCTTGGGAGAAAACGTAGTGAAGCGCAGCGACAAGATGAGTTGGTACACGGGGCCTATATTCTACGAGTCTCTTGACAGCTTTGTAATCCCGCCGAAGCCGGTTGACAAGCCGCTGAGGATCCCCGTCCAAGACGTTTATTCGATAACCGGTGTCGGCACTGTCCCGGTCGGCAGGGTCGAAACGGGGGTCATGAAGATTGGAGATTCCATAGTGTTCGAGCCAGCTGGAGTGAGTGGTGAAGTAAAGTCGATTGAGATGCACCATGAGCAGATTCAGCAGGCCGAGTCAGGTGACAACATAGGATTCAACGTCCGCGGTGTTGACAAGACAGCGATAAGACGCGGAGACGTAGTTGGCAGCTCAAAGTCGCCACCGACTGTGGTGAAGGAGTTCACAGCGAGAATTGCCGTGCTTCAGCACCCAACCGCGGTTACTGCGGGCTACACGCCTGTTTTCCACGCGCACACTGCTCAGGTGGCTTGCACCATCTCGGAGATTTTACAGAAACTTGACCCCAAGACAGGTGCGGTTGTTCAAGAGAAGCCCGAGTTCATCAAGAAGGGGGATTTGGCCACCATAAAGGTTATACCGACAAAGCCGATGGTCCTTGAGAAAGCAGCAGAGATTCCACAGCTCAGCCGCTTCGCTGTGCGTGACATGGGCATGACGATAGCAGCTGGCGTGTGTGTCGACCTGGTAAAGGCCAAATAACCAAATCTTTTATAGGCTACAGCACCTTGTAGGGTAGGGATTAGTTTGCAAAAGGCACGTATAAGACTGGCTAGTGGGAATCCTAAAAAGCTGGAGGAAGTATGTAAGCAGATTCAAGGGATAGCTGACAGAGTTGGTATCAAGCTTTCTGGGCCCATCCCGCTCCCGACCCGCAGAATAGTTGTCCCCACGAAGAAGTCCCCCGACGGCGAGGGTACCATAACTTGGGACAGGTGGGAGCTCAGGATCCACAAGCGCCTGATTGACATGCAGGCTGATGAACGTGCCCTGCGCCAGATCATGAGAGTTCAAGTTCCAGAGGAAGTCTCAATCGCGATTGAACTCAAGACGTGATTAATTTTGCGATAAAAAAGTCTATAATTTTCTTCCAGTGATCCCCGCGAATATCTCGGCAGGTTCGGAAGTCTTCAGCCCGTTTTTCCTGAAATATCTGACCAGGTTTGTAATATCGCGCATCAGCAACTCGTCCGCCATCGGATTTCTGACGTCGGTGCCCATTGAAAAGTCGATGAGCACAGTGTCAGGCGTCAACATGACGTTGTATTCGCTTAGGTCCGAGTGTATGAGCTTGGCATCCGTGTAAAGAGTTTTCACAGCCTCGATCAGCTTATCGAATGTTCTCCTCGGCGCTTGCGGCTTCTCGTCCTTCATGGTCGGGTATGGAACGCCTTCCTCACCCACAAACTCCATCGCTAGGACGTTCTTTTCGTAGTCTATCGGCCTCGGCACGGAAACTCCGGCATCGTAAGCCTGTTTCAGATTCTTGAACTCCCTGGACACCCAAGTGTGAATCACCCCCCGCTGATCCTCAGGTACGTGACTGAAGCGAGTGTCCCCGACAATGTAGTGGCGCATGTTCCTGAAGTCAGATGTAGCTATTCGGTAAATCTTGGCGGCAACGTAGTTCCCCTTCCTGTCCAGCGCGCAATATACGTTCGCCTCCTTGCCCGAGGAGATGATTCCATAGAAGACATCGAAGACACCGCGGTTGATGAGGCGGTAGAGGGTGAGCAATGTTGAGCTGTCAAACACGCTCGTCATAATCTTGTATATCTCGGAGTCCTTTTCCAGCCGCTCAACCTTTCGTCGATCGAGTTTTATCAAAATGGATTCGAAACCCTCTTCCAAAGGATCATCCTAGTCCCAAAAGCCCTTTCTCCTCAATGAGCCGAGCTGGGCAGCGGTATAGCGGTGCCGTATGTCTCCCTTCTCCTTGCTCTGAACCGACCAAGGACGCACGATTACCACATCACCTTCTCGCACCCATAGCCTTTTGCGTATTTTCCCAGGGATTCTGCAATTTCTAATAAAGCCATCCTTGCATCGCACTCTAAGGCGGTCGAAGCCGTACATCTGTTCCACCACTCCGAGCACCTCCCCAGATCGTGGCGTTCTTATGCGTTCGAGTTCCTCAGTAGGTTTTTGCTTCGGCATCATTTGCCCCCCAGCTTCCGGTCCCATAGGAGACGGTTCACGCCGTTCAGCATTGCTTGGACGCTTGCCATGATGATATCTCCGCTCGTACCTCTCGCAGTAACTATCCTCTTGCCGTCTGTAAGCTTTACTACCACACTTACGACCGCGTCAGTGCCGCCGGAGATGGCGTCGACATGGTACTCCTGCAGGCTTATGTTTGCGGTGCCCGCGACCACCTTACTTATCGCGTTCATGGCAGCATCTACAGGACCGATGCCGACTCCGGATTCGACGAACTCCTTGTCGCCGAACTTTATCTTGATGGACGAAGTCGGAGTGACGCGGTTGCCACTTATGACCGTGAGTTCCTCGAGCTTGACCATCTCCTTGAATCCACGCCCCGTGACGGTATCAACGATTGCGCGAAGTTCGGTGTCCGTGACCATTTTCCCCCTGTCTCCGAGCTGCTTCACCTGCCCGAATATTTCCTCGATTTGCTGTTTAGTTGGGTTCAGCTTCATTCGCTTCAGCTCGCTTTCGATAGCGTGAGATCCAGAGAGTTTTCCGAAGACTAGCTTTCGGTGTTGCCCCACCATCTCAGGTGGTATTGGCTCGTATGTGGAAGGTTCAGCTAGAACGCCATGAGTATGGATTCCCGCCCCGTGTGCGAAAGCGTTTTCACCCACCACAGGTTTCGTCGGAGAAACGGGCATACCAGTGATTCGCTCAACAAGATTTGATATCTTATAGAGCTGGTTAAGCTTGACACCAGTGTCTATGCCGTAGAATTTGGAAAGCGTGAGCACAACTTCCTCCAACGCGGCGTTCCCGCCTCTTTCGCCCAACCCGTTGATTGTGGTATGGATTTCCCTCGCGCCACCAATGACAGCAGCCACAGTGTTGGCGGTGGCCATCCCGAAGTCGTTGTGGCAATGGGTAGCCACGGGTATCCTCAGTCTCTTTGATAGATTAGAAAATAATTCACGAGACTTTTCAGGAGTCAAAACCCCAACGGTGTCGCAGGCACAAACTCTCTGCACCCCCAAACGGGCTGCCGCTGAGAGCACATCGAGAAGAAACGCGGGTTTGGTCCGGCTCGCGTCCTCGGATGAGAACTCCACAATCAACCCATGGTCAAGCGCATACTGGGTCGCGTTCAGGGCCATTTCCTTGACCTCCTGCTTCGTCTTCTTTAGTTTGTATTTTAGGTGAATGTCAGAAGTCGGCACCACCATGTGGATGCTGTCGACGTCACAGGAAAGTGCAGCGTCGATGTCAGATTTAGTCGCTCTAGCGAAGCTGCAGATTTCGGCGTCGAGACCAGCGCTCGACACAAGCTTTATCGCCTTGCGCTCGCCCTCCGAGGTCATTGCCGCCCCGGCCTCGATTATATCCACCCCTAGTTCGTCAAGAGCTTTGGCTATCTCCAATTTTTGGTCGGGGGTTAAGGTCACGCCTGGTGTCTGCTCGCCATCCCTTAGAGTCGTGTCCAATACTTTTACCTTACGTTTCGCCAATTTACCTGCCCCTTTGCTATATAGGTCAACGTTATATTAATGGCTACAGTAATTGTTGAGTGGTTTTCATGGCGAAGGGTATTTTCGTAAGTGATTATGTGAAAGAAGCCAGCCGAGAGATCAGGCTACCCAAGGGCGTCAGGATTTTCGATACCACGCTCAGGGACGGGGATCAGACGCCTGGTGTGTCTTTTACACCTGACCAGAAGTTGCTCGTTGCTCGGCAGCTGGACAGGCTCGGCGTGGACACGATTGAGGCTGGGACGCCTGTTTCGTCCGACGGTGAGCGGAAGGCCATCACAGTCATTGCCAAGGCTGGGCTAAATGCTGAGATATGTGCGCTGGCAAGGCCAATCAAGGAGGATGTGGACGCCGCGCTTGCATGCGGTGTCGATTGTGCGCATATTTTCATAAGCACGTCGGACCTTCATCTCAAATACGTGCTCAAAAAGACGCGAGCGCAGGTGCTCAAGCAAGCCGTGGAATTTATCGAGTATGCGAAGGACCATAGGGTCAAAGTTGAGTTCTCGGCTATGGATGCCACGAGGACGGATTTGAGTTATCTAAAGGAGATCTGTAAGGCTGCGGTTGGCGCTGGCGCAAATCGCGTCAACATACCAGACACTGTCGGCGCCATAACACCGCGTGGGATGCATTACCTGATCAGTCAGCTCAAGCCCCATATCAAGGTGCCCATAAGCGTGCACTGTCATGATGACATCGGGTTGGCGGTAGCGAACTCAATCGCCGCCGTGGAGGCTGGTGCGGAACAGGTCCAAGTTGCGGTCAACGGCCTCGGGGAACGGGCAGGCAACGCGTCTCTCGAGGAGGTTGTCATGGCGCTCAAGGCACTTTACGGTGTAAAGCTGCGCATCCAGACCAAGCTGCTTACGGAGACATCAGAATTAGTCGAACGCTTGACAGGGATGTTGGTGCCGCCCAACAAGGCCATAGTCGGAGACAACGCCTTCGCCCACGTGTCCGGCATTCACGCTCACGGTGTTATAAAGTTCCCCGGGACATACGAGCCCATTTCCCCGGAGCTTGTCGGGCACCACCGTCGCTTGGAGTTGGGCAAGTTGACGGGAAGGCATTCGGTCGAGAAACAGCTGCGCAGCATCGGCGTAAAGGCCAACAGGGGACAGCTTGTCGAGATCACGCGCAAGGTCAAGGCCCTCGGGGACAAGGGCAAGCAGGTGACGGACGTTGACCTTCGCGCGATTGCCGAGAGCGTGATCGGGGCTCTCCCGAAGGATGAGAAAGTGGTCGAGCTCAGGGAGGTAACAGTTACCACCGGCAGCACAATTACCCCCACAGCCTCCGTACGTTTGAGTATCCGTGGAGAGGAGAGGATAAGCTCCGCGACGGGCGTGGGACCGGTCGACGCAGCCATTGCGGCGATACGTGCGGCGATGAGCGAGATATCCAAGCTCAAGCTGAAGGAGTACCATCTCGAGGCGATAACGGGCGGAAGCGACGCGCTGGCGGAGGTAACGGTCAAGCTTGAGGACGAGCACAACAACACCTACCTGGCCAAGGGCGTGCGCGAGGATGTCGTCATAGCCAGCGTGGACGCAATGATCAACGGCATAAATCGATACTTTGCCGGTAGAAAATAGTGAACGGCGTTCCACGGTTTAATAGGCATTAAAACTAAAGAAAAATATAAAAAATAAGTACTTCCCCAAGTCGTTCATAATTTTTACAGGTTTGTAGATTTGATTACTCGCTGGCTTCGCCAACTCTTAGAGAGGTATAGAAACCGTGTTCTTTTGAAACTTTTCCTTTTTGTTCGGAGTACTTCCCGCCTCGTTCAACTCGATTATTTCACGGTCCAGCCCCTTCTCCTTGAGCACCTGCCTCACTAGATCGGGGGTCTTTTCTATCAAACCCTGTATCACGCGAGCCGTCAACTCATCCGCTTGCGCTAAGTCAAACGCGGACCAGCAGCGCCAGCAGAACCTCGCCGACACCGAGTTATCGGCCTTGCACCTTGGACAAACCTTCTTCTTCAGCGGGTCTTCCTGGGCGTTTTCCTCCGGGGGCTCTATCCCGTAGTGCTCGAAAAGAGTCTTATCAAGGTCCCTCCCGCTCAGGTGGACATAGACGCTCGGCATGTCGCTGGCCTTGGTCCATCCGAAGTACTGACGCAGTTGGGATTCTTTCAGGACCGTCGCTAGGTGTGTTGCCCTCGAGTGCCGGAAGGTGTGCGGTGAGATTGTCTTGTTTATGCCGGCTGTCTTAGCGCATTTTTTGACTATTGTTATCAGCCATCTATCGCAAAAGGGGTTATCCTTGGATTTCCTGCCTATCCACAATGGAGCCTCAGGTTCGCCCTTCCTCGGGTGCATACTTAGCCACAATTGCAGATCTGGAACGCTCTCAAAAATTCTAACCCGCCGCTCTCCCGTTTTCGCGTTTTCTCCCCTTCCTATTCGCAGGACGCAGCCGTAATTATCGAACATCGCGTCTTTAATCGACATCCCCAACAGTTCACTTGCTCGGGCGCCGGACTCGTAGAGCACGAAGATCAGGGCCCTGTCCCTCTGACTGGTCGCGGATTCTATGAGCTGCTTTATCTCGGACTGCGATAGGATCTCTTTCCCTAGGCTCGGTTTAATTCGGGGCTTCTTGATCCAACTGACACACTTTGGTTTCTCCCTACCCTCAAGGCTGCCAGTGTGCACCCACTTCAATAACTTGACGGCGCAGAACTTTCGCTGCCAGGCAGTTTGCGGCGCATAGTTGCGGTCCATTTCCCTGCACCATTCCCGCATGTCCGATTCTGTGAGACGCCTGAACGGCTTGTCCCCTCCGTTGAGGGTCCTGGCTGTGTTGATATAGTTCTTCAGAGTGGAGTCGGTGATGCCGGAGTCCTTCAGTTCCTGCAAGAACCTCAGGAAC
>JBDRCL010000086.1:0-5965 GCA_043821745.1 Methanobacteriota archaeon
TCTTGGCTGCGTTGGATGCAGCAGCCACCACGGAGGGTTCCTCAGTTACCATGGGGATGAGGTAGTCCTTTCCGTTGATCAGGAAATTCGTGGCTATCCCTAATGGGAGCTCTGTGACGCCCACCACGTTCTCAATCATGCGGTTTGCCTGCTCGATGCTGAGTGCGCCTGTCCTCTGCAGGAGCTCCGCCTCGCCATCGGCCAGTCCGGAGAACTCCTTCACCAGCTTAAGCCTCTCCTCCGGGCTCAACTTGTAGAAGCCTGATATATCGGACGACTTTACCACGTGTATCCCTTTCAATCTTGGAAACAACTAACTTAAATCAGTGAACTACCCCTCCCTGAAGGAAGGGGACTTCCCGCCGCAAAGGTTAAAATTTTGTGCATTACTCTTCTTTTCCACCGTCAATCATCGCAAGTCAATAAAGCTAAGAGCCAAACCTATACATTTGAAACTCTTTTTACAAGTAACCTGAAGTTCTTGCCGTCTATGTTCCAGTCCTTCATGTGTCCATCGCCAGCCACGTTCTCCACTCGGCATATGCGGAGATTTCTCACGCGAACCTCCCTGGAGATGTAGTTCTGCTGCCTGAGGAGCAATCCAAGGTCCTCTTCATTGGCTACGCCGATGTCGGCGTCCACTTTTTCCTCCATCCCCAGGTCCATCTCCTTGCGCATCGTCTGGAACCTTCTGACGAGCTCGCGCGCCATGGACTCGGCCTCAAGCGCTGGCGTCGTCCTCGTGTCCATTGCCAGCTTGCCGAAATCTGTCTGCACGACAGCGATTCCTTCCGTCGACTCCTCCTCAAAGCCCATCAGGCCCTGATGAATGCTCAACTTGTACCCATCAAAATGTAAACCGACAAAACCGTGGCGGTCCAGTTCCTCGGCCAGACGCGGCGCGTCCATGGCCTTGACCAATTCCATCGCCCTCTGCGCGAGCACGCCAAACTTCTCCACGAATAGCTTGTCATCGACCTTTACCTTCAGACTCATATCCTTCAACCTCCCAGTGGGGCCAACGATGACAAGTTCCTTGCAGTTCAACTGAACCCGCAAAAGTTCATCCAGGCCCTGCACGGCCTCAAGATTCTCCTTTGTCGACGCCTTTATCGACACCCTCTTCACGGGCCACCTGAGCTTCAGCTTGGCCTGCTGCCTCGCCGCGGCACTGGCTTCCACAAAAGCGCGAACCATCCTCATGCCCTCCTCCAATTTATTATTTATCGCGCTCTCATTCACCGAAGGCCACGGCAACATGTGCACGCTCTCGGGGCTCCCCAGATTGATCGACTTGACCAAATCGCGATAGATTACCTCGATGATGTGCGGAGCGAAAGGTGCCAGCAACCTCACCAAGACGTGCATGGCCTGGTAGAGCACCACGTAGGCCGCGAGCTTCTTCGGGTCCTCTCTCTCTATCCACACCCTCTCCCTGACCAAGCGCACGTACCATCGGCTAAGATCCTCCAGGACAAAGTTCGAGATGGCGCGAACGGCGTCGTGGAGGTCGAGTTCATCCAGCGCCCGGGTCACCTCACGAGTGACGCTGTTGATTCTGGAGACCATCCACACATCCTCGGGCATGAAACTAGCGCCCACTTTATTCATGTCAATCTTCTTCGGGTCGAACTCGTCAAGGGACATGTAGGTCGTGGCGAAGACGTGGACGTTCCACAGGACGCCCATCATCCTTTGTACGATATCCAGGCTCTTCCAGCTGAACTTTAAATCCTCCCAGGGCGGGTTCGCGCCGAGGATGTAGAGGCGAAGGACGTCCACACCATTCTTGCTCACGACATCACTGGGGTTCACGACGTTACCGAAGGACTTTGACATCTTTCTACCGCGTTCGTCCAAAGCGAAGCCATGCATCAGGACCCTCCTGTAAGGGACATCGTCGAACGCCGCTACCGAGACCACCTGTTGGCTGTAGAACCACTTCGTCACCTGGTCCTCGCCTTCAGTCACGAAATCGCTGGGCCAAATCTGCTTAAACAGGTCTTCACTCTTCGGGTAGCCGAGGCTCGCCCACGACGCTATGCCTGAATCGAACCAAACATCCAAGACATCCGGCACGCGCTTCGATGCGCCACCGCATTTCGTGCATTTTATCTCCACGCGGTCGACGTGAGGCCTGTGAAGATCGATGTCACCTATTGGGTTCAACGACTGGCTCGCGAGCTCCTCGAGGCCCCCGACCATCATGACGTTCCTGCATTGATCGCATGTCCAGATGGGAAGAGGTATTCCCCAATATCTCTGGCGCGAGATGCACCAGTCGCCCGCCGATTCCACGCCGTTCGAGTAACGGATCGTCGCCCAGTCGGGGACCCACTTTACCTTCTCGACGTTCTTCTGGATGATGCTCGACTTGATATCGGCTACTTTGAGGAACCACTGCTCGGTAGCCCTGAATAGCAGCGGTGACTGGCACCGCCAACAATGCGGGTACTGGTGTGCTATCTTGCCCTGCTTAACGAGCAATCCCTTTCTCTGAAGGTCCTCGAGAATCACGCTGTCGGCATCCTTTACGAATATGCCCATGTATTTCCCTGCCTCTTCCGTGAACTTACCGTCCGGGCCGACCGGGCTGAACACGGGCAAGCCGTACCTAGCCCCAACCACGAAGTCCACCTCCCCGTGCCCGGGGGCAGTGTGAACGCTGCCTGTGCCCTCGTCCAAGGTCACGTGATTGCCAAGGATGACACGGTGATGCTCAACGCATTCCTTCTGCTTTGGAACCTCATCCAGCAGAGGATGCTCATACTGGAGCCCCTCGAGCGTGCTGCCCTTTACCGAACTGACCTCTTGATAGTAGCTGACGCTCAGATCCTGCATGACCTTTCCAACCAAAGCCGTGGCCATTATGTAAGTGTCCTCGCCGACCACTACCTCTGAATAATCGTAGTCTGGGTTAACGCAGACGGCCAAGTCCGCTGGTAGTGTCCAAGGAGTCGTCGTCCAAACCAAGATATATTCTTTCGGACGGTCACGAAGCCTGAAACGGACATACAGCGACGGGTCGCTGACATCCTGATACGCGCCCCGGACTTCATGCTCGGCGAGAGCCGTCTCGCAGCGTGGGCACCAGTGAATCACCCGCATGTCCTTCTTGACGAGCCCACGCTCGTACGCTCGCTTGAGGGTCCACCACGCTGACTCTATGTAATCTCTCTTGAAAGTGATGTAAGGGTCATCCCAATCCATCCAGACCCCGAGCTGCTTGAACTGTTCCGTCATGAGGGCCACGTGGTCGCTCGCCCACTTCTTGCACTGCTGGACGAACTCGTCCACGCCTATCTTTTGTTCGATGTCCTTCTTCGACTTTATTCCCAACAGCTCTTCCACTTTGACCTCAATCGGGAGGCCGTGGCAATCCCAACCCGGTTGGCGGCGAACGTTCAGACCGCACATGGTCTTGTAGCGGATGATCGTGTCTTTTATTATTTTGTTCCACGCCGTGCCCAGGTGGATATTCCCGCTGGCGTAGGGAGGACCGTCCAAAAAGTACCATGGCTTGGCGCTCGCGTGCAAATTCTTAACTTTTTCCTGAATGCCCGCGGAAAGCCACCAATCCTGCACCTCTCGCTCAGCCTTATTGGCATCGTATATCTTTGCGGCAGGTTGAATCATGGAACCACACCAGAACCTATTTATGATTCGCACCTAAAAATCTCGCTGGCTAAGATTTTTATTGTCAGATGACAAACAACTATGGATTTTTGGTGATGGATTTGTTCAGTTGGACTAACTACAATCCGAACAGGGAAGGATTTCAGACCGTTCTCAGCCCAATCGAGTCCGAGATAATTTTGATAATGTGGCGGGAAAAACGCGCGACTGTCAGGACCGTACAGACCATACTGGGTAACAAGAACAATTCGAAGCGTTCGACCATAAATGCGGCAATGAAATCCCTCTGCGATCGCGGCCTCCTGTCCTCAAGCGTGAGCAAAGGGAAAGGTGGGTTGAAATATGTCTACAAAATCAAGGTCTCCCGCGGAAGGTTTGAAAAAGAAATCGTCGAAAAAGTTTTAGAAAGCCTTCTCAAATCCTACGAGAGGAAGGCGAAAAAATTGATGAGGGAGAAGCTCGGGAGAAGATAGATATCATGGAAGCTGAAGAACTCTGGACTGAGAAGTACAGGCCAAAAAAGCTCGCCGATATCGTCGGACAACAGGAAATCGTCGACAGGCTCCAGAGCTTCGTGGAAAAGAAATCTCTGCCACATCTGCTTTTCGCCGGCCCTGCCGGGACTGGAAAGACCACGGCCGCCCTCTGCATCGCGCGAGAGCTGTTCGGCGATGCCTGGCGACAGAACTTTCTGGAGTTGAACGCATCGGACGAGAGGGGAATAGACACCGTCCGGACCAGGGTTAAGAACTATGCAAGAAATATGCCGATAGGTGAAATGCCATACAAGATAATACTTTTAGATGAAAGCGATGCCCTGACAAACGACGCCCAGAATGCGCTGCGCCGGACGATGGAGATGTTCACGCACATCACGCGTTTCATACTGGACTGCAACTACTCGAGCCGTATCATCGAGCCCATACAGTCCCGCTGCGCAATCTTCAGATTCAGGCGGCTGACGGACAAGGATATCGAGCAGATGTTCAAACGTATAGCACGCGAGGAGAAACTTTCATTGGCGCCAGAAGCCATCAACGCGATAACATACGTCAGCGGGGGCGACATGAGGAAGGCGATAAACATCCTACAGGCCGCGGCGACGCTCGGGAAGAAGGTGACCGAGAAAACCATCTATGAGGTCAGCGCGGCGGCAAAGCCTGAGGAAGTCAGGCAAATGATGGAATTGGCGCTCTCGGGAAAATTCGAGGACGCCAGGACCAAGCTTCAAGAGCTGCTCATCGACAAGGGACTGGCGGGCGAGGACATAATGGGTCAAGTCCACCGGGAGATCTTCGGCCTCAAGCTACCGGAACTCAAAAAAGTCGAACTTATCGATAAAGTTGGGGAGTTCTCCTTCAGATTAGTTCAAGGCGCGAATGAAAGAATTCAGCTTGAGGCGATGTTAGCGCAATTCGGACTCATCGGTGCCAAACATGAACAACGTGATTGATAAAAAAACGTGGGAAGGTAAACCATAAAAAAGCATCAAACTTGTTTATCCTCTTTACGCGACATCTCGGTTGGCTTTTCGATTGGTTTTTTCATGCCGGATAGCAAGCTTTCGAGCTCTTTGCCCACCACCAAGTATCTCCTCGGATAGGGTATCTCGATTCCATTCGCATCGAACTCCTTTTTGATCTGGAATAAAAGATCCCTAACCATCATGAAAGCGGTTGGCTGATCCTTTGCCCTGGAGAGTAATCTCAGATTTATCCCAGAGTCAGCAAACTCCATGACAACGGCATTTGGCAAGTCGCCTATCGGCATGCATTCGGGGTGTCTCTTCGCGACATCCACCATGATCTTCATCGCCTTCTCCAAGTCGGATTCATAGCTAACTTGCACAAACACCGGCGCCAGCATGGTTGAGTCCTTAGCCGTATAATTTAACACGACCTCGCTTTGAAACAACCCGTTAGGGACAACTAGTCGCCTATTATCCCAAGTCCGGATTACGGTGTGCATGAGTTTTATATCCTCGATAAAACCAAAATCCCCCTTAAAAACAACCGCATCACCCAGCCTAAAGGGCTGCGAAAAAGCGATCAACATCCCCGACATTAGGTTGGACAAGGTGGACTGTGCCGCAAGACCTATTACTATCGAAACAAACCCGGCAGCTACAAAAAGAGAAGCTGTAACTCCTCTCGCCTCCGGAAAAACTGCAAAAACTACAACCGTGACGCCAATCAGTAAAATAATTCCTCCCACCAGCTTACGGACAAAACTGTAAATGGTGTTCAATTTTGGCTCTTTGGCGACCAGTTTCTTTACTTGCCGAAATATGATGATGTTTAGGATCTTGTAGACGACAAATACTATGGCC
>JBDRCL010000087.1:0-2135 GCA_043821745.1 Methanobacteriota archaeon
CCGGGATGCTTGTGTTTGGCCTTCTTGACAAGTTCAGGGGGCAGTTGTGCTGCCATCGGGCACCTGGCCTCGGGGTCGGGTATTAGCACCGTCTTGTCCGGGTTCAGCATCGCGGCCGTCTGGGCCATGAAGTCGACTCCGGCGAAGGCGACGACCTTGCCCTTGACCTTGGTGGAATAACGAGCCAAGTCGAGCGAGTCGCCGATGTAGTCCGCCAGGAGCTGTATCTCTTCCCGCTGATAATTGTGAGCCAGGATGATGGCGTCACGCTCGGCCTTCAACTTGAGGATGGCTTCCCTCAACTGCTCCTGTACCATAAGATACCCAAAAAATAGGCAGCTCGCCGAGTTATTAACTATGTGCCAACGTGGATGGTGTCGCTCAAGTTCTTCAGGGTACGTATCACCGAGAGGGCGGCTAGGTAGCTCGTCCTGGGGACCCCGGGAAACGGCATGTTGCGGGACTCCATTTTCAGCTCGCCGGATTTGCCCCTGACCCTGATTTCGTGTATGTTCCTTGTCACCTTGGGGTCGGCGATGACCCTAACCTTGGTCCTGTCGAATCCCACGCCGGCCAAGCTGAGGGTAGCCGCGACGTTAACGCTCGCCGGGAAGGCCTTCACGGCCTCGCGCGCGGTGCCGTCGAAGATGACCTTTGGGCCTTTTAAACCAATCAACTTTATTTTGTTATTTGCTATGTACTCGTTATCCTGAAAAGCGGCTGGGGGTTTTCGCGTCGTTAGAACTGCCTCCTGAATTCCGCCAAGCTCCGAGGACTTCACGCCGTCCATGCCGACGATCGCGCCGGAGGGCACGTAGATCTTCCTGCCCTTGCGCTCGGCCTCAGTTCGCAAGCTCTTGAGCAGTCGGTTGTCGGCCAGCGCGCCAACGCTAATTATCATGATATCCTTGCCAGATTTGATGGCCTTGAGCGAGTACTGCCCGACTGCGGACTGCGAGGCGGCTTCTATGATAATGTCCGTGGTTTTGTCGTCACAGATTTCAGAAATTCCGCGCGCAATTTTTGGCTTGGTCTTTAGTTTCTTGACCAGTCCCTCGCAACTCTCCCGCTTCACGTCGTAGACCCAGCCAAGTCTAACTTTGCCTGCCTTGCCCTCTTCAATCGAGTGGGCCAAAGCGGTGCCAATCGCGCCGCAGCCTATCAGCCCAACTTTCATGCATGCCCCCAAAATATACTAAAACTCCTTTGATTAACTTTACCCCTGTCCAGTCTGCAGGGGACATTTCCAAAAACAATTTTTAGGATGCTCGATAATTTTCGCAGTTTCGGAGCACTCACCCTTAACTGATTTCATTTTTCAGGAATATCGTGTTTAAGAAGGTTAACTTAATAGTTTTACCGTGAAAATATTTTAGGTAGCGTGAGGTGCATAACTTGAAAACCATTGGCCTGGTCACAAGCGGCGGGGACGCCCCCGGAATGAACGCGGCCATTCGGGCGGTCGTTCGCAAAGCCAATCATAATAATTTTCGAGTTATTGGTTTTGAGAGAGGTTGGGAAGGCCTGCTGAACAACACCTACATTTGCCTCGACAGTCGCTCGGTCAGCGGAATAATACAGCGGGGCGGCAGCATGCTTCGCACGTCGAGGTCTCAAGCCATTAAAACCAAAGCGGGAATTAAAAAAGCCGCCCAAACCCTTGCCTTGCATGGGATCGGAGGGCTCATCGTGATAGGTGGTGATGGCTCCTTCAGGGGGGCTTCAGAACTGAGTAAAGAAACCGATGCTCTAATGGTTGGAATTCCAGCAACAATTGATAATGATGTTTTTGGGACGGATGAAACGATAGGCTTCGACACGGCGGTGAACACGGCAGTCAGCATGATCGACAAAATTCGGGACACGGCAGCTTCCCATGAGAGGATATTCGTGGTTGAAGTAATGGGCAGAACTAAGGGTTTCCTGGCATCGACTGTCGGTCTGGCAGTTGGGGCCGAGATGATTCTGGTCCCGGAGCAGAAATACAAGCTGGAAAAAATCATTGAAACGATGAAAGAAAACAAGGCCAAGGGAAAAAAATCCGGCATTATCGTGGCCGCTGAAGGAGTGGGAGATAACCGCAGGCTCGCGAAAGAGATTGAAAAAACCACCGGGTCTGAGGTTAGGCTTAGTGT
>JBDRCL010000088.1:0-3005 GCA_043821745.1 Methanobacteriota archaeon
GGGGTAGGTATTCTTTACCATTCCGTAATATATTTACTAAAATACTACGTCATCGAAAGTTGATTCGATGGAGAGGATGAAAACAGATTACGGTAAAATAGGCTTGCGCGTGGGCTTCGAGATACACCAGGAGCTGGACACCCACAAGCTCTTCTGCAATTGCCCGTCCCTGCTGCGCGACGAAAATCCCTCGATGGAGGTGAAGCGGAGGCTGCGCCCGACCCAGAGCGAGATGGGCGAGGTGGACCGCGCCGCTCTGGCCGAGGCGATAAAGGAGAAGGGCTTCAGCTATCAGGTTTATCCCGACAGCGTTTGCCTCGTCGAGCTGGACGAGGAGCCGCCGCACCCGGTAAACGATGAGGCGCTCGACATCTCTCTCGAGACGGCCATGTTGCTCAACGCCAGCCTCGTGGACGAGGTCCATGTCATGAGGAAGACGGTCATCGACGGGAGCAATACTTGCGGGTTCCAGCGGACGATGCTGGTGGCTACGGATGGAAGCCTCGATGTTGGCGGAAAAAGTTTTTGTATATCTTCGGTGTGCTTGGAGGAGGACGCTGCCAGGAAGATTGGCGAGAGCGCAGATTTGGTCGACTATCGCTTGGACAGGCTCGGCATACCTCTAATCGAGATTGCGACCGGTCCCGACTTTAACGATCCCGACACTCCCGCCAAGGCCGCGTTTTACATAGGTCAGTTGCTCCGTGCCACCGGCAAGGTAAAGAGGGGCATAGGGACCATCAGGCAGGACATAAACATCTCGATCGCTAAAGGCGCGCGCCAAGAAGTGAAAGGAGTGCAGGAGCTCGCACTCATCTCGACGGTGATAGAGCGAGAGGTGCAGCGACAGCTGGCGCTCTTGGAGATTCGCGACGAACTCAAATGCCGCGGAGCAGGGACGGTTAGCAGGAAGATTGCCGATGTTACGGGGCTATTCTCAAATACGGGCGCTAAAGTCATAAGCAAGGCCATAGCCTCGGGAGGGTCGGTCTTGGCATTAAAGCTGGAAAAATTCGCGGGACTTTTGGGCAAAGAGGTGCAGCCGGGCCGAAGGTTCGGGACCGAGCTGTCCGACAGGGCGAAGATTTACGGAAAGGTTGGCGGACTCTTCCACACGGACGAGATGCCCGGCTATGGCATTTCTCAGGATGATGTGGATAGCTTGAAGAGCGAGATGGGGGCAGAGGAAAACGACGCCGTGGTCTTCATAGCCGATTCCAGGGGGAAGGCGGAGGCAGCGCTCGCGGCCGTCGTAAACCGCGCTAACGAGGCGCTCGACGGTGTCCCCGAGGAGACGCGCCGTGCGTTGGTCGACGGAAACACCGAGTTCATGCGTCCGCTACCCGGAGCCAACCGCATGTACCCTGAAACAGATATCCCGCCCATCCCGATAACTGCCGCTAGATTGGGGGCAGTTAGGAGTAAGCTCTCGGAGCTCCCGGAAAAACGACGCGCCAAACTTGCGGAAAAATACGGGCTCAGCCGAGAACTAGCTGAACAGATGAGCCTGTCTGAGAATTTGAAGCTCTTTGAGGAACTTGTGGCGGAAACGAGGGCCGAACCGACACTGATTGCATCAACTCTTGAGGGCACGCTGGTTAACCTGCGGCGTGAAGGCGTTAAGGTCGAGGATGTAGATAAATCCACTTTGGCGGAAATCTTCAAGCAGGTTGCGAGCGGCGGCATGGCGAAGGAAGTCGTGCCTGATGTGTTGAGGATGGCTTCGCAAGGACTTGGGATCCGGGAAGTCGTTGAAAAGCTAGGCCTCGCCCAGATGGGAGTTCTGGACTTGGAAAAGCTAGTTGCGAAAGTCGTAGCGGAGAATCGAAAACTGGTCGAGGAGCGAGGTCTGGAGTCAGTTGGGCCCCTTATGGGGATTCTGATGGAGAAAGTGAGAGGAAAAGTTGATGGTAAGCTCGTGCACGAGATTTTAGAGGCGGAGATTAAAAAATCGCTTTAGCCAAATATAAATATCAACACTTTAATAACAAATTAGGTGTTCTAATGAAAATAAAAAGAATCGTTATAGACGTCCTCGTCCCCAATGAGACGGGTGTGCTTGCCTTTGCAGAAAAGATAGGTGAATTGGACAAGATTGATGGAGTAACTATTCAAGTCATAGAGATCGATGAGAGGACAAAGACCGTGGAGATGACGATTGAGGGGGATGATGTGCATTTCGAAAAAATTACCGAGGCAATAGATGGACTGGGTGGTTCGGTTCATTCGATCGATGAGGTGTCAGCTGGCTCGAGGATAATTCAGCCCAGCAAGAGCCGTCGGGGAAAGGAATGAGAAAGCATTTTATAAGGGGGATGGTGGACGGATCCCTCTCCACACTTGGCATAGTGATTGGCGCTTCAGCTGCAATCCTCCCGATAATTCTTGCCGCGGCTTTGGGGGGGATGATGGCCAACAGTATTTCCAACGCACTAAGCGCCTTTTCAAGCGAAAGGGTGTTTCAGTTCTCGGAACTGCGGAAAACCGAGAGGTCAATGGTCCGTAAAAGCTTGAAGGGTTCGGTACCAGAGCATAAGAAGCGCAGGGCGACCGCCAAGGCTAGCTTGGCCGACGGATCGGCGACAATAGTTGGTGGCCTTATTCCAATATTGCCCTATCTGTTAGTGCCCATTGCCACTGCCATGTTCATCTCAACTGGGTTGGTTATCGCAACAATTTTTGTCATCGGCATGTACATTGGAAAATTGTCGAAAGAAAACATACTTTTTTCAGCGCTAAAGATGGCCGTTTTTGGAATAGCTGTGGTAATAATAGCTTACCTCGTCCAAGCGGCCATTGTCACTTGAAACTTTTCCAAATAGTCCGTGTTACTACCCGCATCATGCAACCTCTGCGGCAAATCCCTTCTTCCTTCCCGTGAGGGGCAATTATAATAGGGTGTTAAAAAGAAGGGAAGTGAGGTATTTTCAGAACACTAACTTAGGTAATCGGATGTGCGGAATAGTAGGTTATGTCGGAAACCGTCCAGCGGCACCCATTCTTCT
>JBDRCL010000089.1:0-3278 GCA_043821745.1 Methanobacteriota archaeon
CAACGTCGTCTCGGTAGCCGCGAGGATGAACCCTCAAATCCCGCTGGGCGAGGACGTCATGTCGAGGATAACCTACGCGATGATGGGCGGATGGAAGGCCGCGAAGGAGCTCCAGACGGCCGTCGTTGGCGGAATCAACGAGATAATTGACGAATGCTGTCAAACAGCCAACGTGAAAAACGAGGAGATTTACGAGCTAAACTTCGTCGGCAACACTGCGATGCAGCTGCTCTTCCTTGGCCTCTGGCCGCAATACGTGGGGCTCTCACCTTATCCACCGGTCCTGAGGAGGGGCGTGGACGTCAACACTAACAAGCTCGGACTAAAGGCACATCCAAACTCCAGCACCCATTTCCTCCCCGTCATCGGTGGCTTCGTTGGCGCGGACAACGTCGCCGTCATCCTGGCCGCGCAGATGCTCGAATCCAAGGACATCAAGTTGGCCATCGACGTGGGCACGAACACGGAGATCGACCTGGGGAACAAGGACCTGGTCATGTCCGACTCCTGCGCGTCCGGCCCGGCCTTCGAGGGCATGGAGATAAAGTTCGGCATGAGGGCAGCCACCGGCTCCATTGAGAGGATAAACGTGGCGCCAGAAACATTTGATGTTAACTACCAGACAATAGGGGATGTCCCGCCCGTTGGTATCTGCGGCTCCGCCCTCGTCGACGCCATGGCCGTTTTCCTAAAATCGGGCGTGATGAACCAGAGGGGCAACTTCGTCCCGGAAGTGGCGGAAAAGACCAAGCGATTGAGAAAGGGGCCGAATGGATGGGAGTTCGTGGTGGCCTGGAAGGACGAGACGAACACGGATACGGACATTTACCTAACACAGGGGGATATCAGGGAACTGCAAAAGGCGAAGGCTGCAATGCATGTCGGCGCCGATATTTTGATGAAGAGGATGAACATAAGCTTGGACAAAATCAGCTCGTTGGTCATCGCTGGAGCCTTCGGGAACTTCATCGACCCCGAAAACGCCAGGATCATCGGCATGTATCCTGAGATCCCGCTAGACAAAATCAACTTCGTGGGCAACATCGCCGGCACCGGCGCGAGGATGTCCCTAATCTCGGAGGAGATGAGGGAGTACGCGGAAAAGATAAGCAAGACCGTGAAATACTTCGAGTTGGCGATAGACCCGGACTTTCAGAAGGAGTACGTCAACTCAATGTACTTCCCGCACGCCGACTTGAAAAAATTCCCGAACACCGCCGAACTACTGCGGAGGCTCGGCCGCATCCCGTAAATCAGCTGATTCTTTCCCCTGCCCCCGGACCTGACTTTAACGAATAGATTTCATCCACCTTTATCCTCACCGCCGCAATGGGCTTGGCCAGCTGTCTCCCCAGCCGGCGGGACGCCTCCTCCGTGTTCTTCACGGCCATCTCGTAGAACGGACCCTCCGTCACGAGCTCCGCCTTGCCCTTGAGCTGGTAGCCGTTGGAAGTGTCCCTGCTCGCAATCGCCACGGAAACGTTCGGGTTCTTCAGCAGGTTGTTGTACGTCTTTTTTCCCGTGCTTTCCGAGAAGAAAAGGTGTTCGTCGTCCAAGATGTTGAGCGAGCCCTTGCAGGACAAGTTTATCTTGTCATCGGCATCCAAAGTCGCGATGAATCCGGGCTCTTTTTTCTCCTTAAACATTTTCTTTATCTCGTCGTTTATCTTCACCATATCCAAACCTCACTTTGGAACTTGTTTTTGCGAAATATAAATCAACGTTTGCCGGACTTCATTGGCCGGAGTTCGCTCACAGCTTGTAGCCTATCTTCCTGAGGAATGCCTTCCGCTCGCTGATGTCCTTCTCCGTCTCGATGCCCTTGCTCCTCATGCCATCCACGACGCCGAGGATACCGCGACCCTGCTCCGTCTCCGCCAATATGACCTGTACCGGGTTTGCCGTAGCGCAGAAAATCGAGCAGACCTCTGGAATCTCCTTGATCCTGTTCAGGACGTTTATCGGGTATGCGTCTTTGATCAGTATCAGCAGGCTGTGGCCGGCCCCCAGTTCCAGGGCCTTCCTCGCCGCGATGTCCTCCAGTTCCGGGTCGGTGCCGCTGCGCCTGACCAGACACGGACCACTTGACTCGCAGAAGGCCAGGCCAAACTTCAGCGCCGGTACTGAGGTCACCAAAACTTCGTGGGCGTCCTCGACAGTCTTGATGAAGTGCGACTGACAGAGAATCAAATTACATCCTTCCGGAGGCTTTAATTCCACTATTTTAAGCTCCAACTCACCATCTCCAAGATAATGTTTGCCCAATCTATTTTTTAATGTTTGTCAATCCTCGTCCATGTCGTCCTCGGCCTGCCACGTCTCCTCGCAGTCCGAGCATATGCCGAGCGCCCCCATCGACGGGTCCTCGTCGGCACAATCCTCGCAGTAGGCCTTCCCGCACTGGCTGCAGAACACCAATTTCTCCTCATGGAACCTGCGCCCGCAGACTGAGCATCCTGACATGCTCCTCCCGAACTCAACTCCAAAATAGGTGAATAAATACAGATGAGGTATATGGAAAAAATGAATACGCGGTTAGGTATCGTGGAGTCCCCGGCCAGCGCACTTTAGATTCTGACAGGTATTTATTTTCGCGCGCCGCTAACGAATAATCAGGGGATGGTGTGGGTTTGAAGGAAAGTAATCAGGTTTTTAAAACTTCTGCGGGCGTCGGAAAACATAAGGTCGATTTGACTCTAACGCTGATCGGGCACGATGTGGTCGCCATCATCTCCGGTGGAAATAAACCACACGTCGGTGCGGTGGCTGTGGCCATCCCCAGGCCTAGTTTAAAGGACGCCAGCAAGATAAGCTCCACGTCGTCCGTATTCACGCTGGTCGGGCACAAGGACGATGAGGTTGCCAAGATGGCTTCCGAGGCACTGGCGAGTAAGCTGAACAAGGTGGCCGTAGTGTCGGCCGGGATACACACAGACAACGCATCCGAGTCGGACATACGGAAACTCGTGAAGAACGCGGAGAGTGCGACCGAGCATGCGATCAAGATTTTCCTCTCTCAAAGATAACCTGATTTGAGAATTGAAATTTGCTTTTTTAATCCGTAAATGGTTGAACGAAACTTTAGCTCTGCGGCGATTCTGCTTTCTGTTTTCGTTCACTGCCCCGCGCAAGGGATGTCAACATTCCTATAAAGCAGAGGACGGCAAAAATGGCGAACGACACCTGAACGCTGGTCAGGAAAAGCGGGAAGTTTTGAGGAGTTATCTGAACCCTGCCGATGAACATCGCGAACACCACCGCAGCGATGCCCATGCTCA
>JBDRCL010000090.1:0-3765 GCA_043821745.1 Methanobacteriota archaeon
ATATCCGACGACTCACCTGTGTGTAAAACCTCCAGCTCCCCGCCGAACTCTCGCTCGACCAAGTTGAGTTTCTTAGCGACGCTATGCCTGTCAAATTTTGTAAGGATGATGAAACCGCGCAAGTAAACAGTCGACTCGGAAAGAACTTCATCAAAATCATCTCCCGTCGCCGGCTCTTCGACCACGATGAAAGCATTGTGTATTCGGTGATCCTGCAAAATCCGCTTTATCTCGGCCTCGCCACCCTCAATCATCCCTGCGCCCTTTATCTCGATTCCACCGCTCGAACGTCGCTGTATGCTGATCTTCGGCGGCTTGCGATTCAGCTTGACCCCGACGGCATCCAATTCGCCGAGCAGTATCCTAACCTGTTGAACGGGGTCATCGGAGGCGTCTGCGACAAGAGCTATCGCGTCCGCGTTGCGTGCGACGCTCAGCGGCTGGGCTCCGAGCCCCCTACCGATACTCGATCCCTTGACTATCGCTGGTATCTCCACGAGCTGCACTTGTGCGTCCTCAAAAAACATCATGCCCGGGACCGGCTCCCTGGTCGTGAAAGGGTAATCAGTGACCTCGGTGTGAGCGCTCGTGAGGTCTTGTAAGAGCTTTGACTTGCCTGAGTTTGGCAGGCCGACAAGAGCCACCTGAGCCGCCCCTTCCTTCTTCACGGCGAAGCTGGGTCCGCCGCCCCTGCCCGCCCTTCGCTCGCGCTTCTCCTCGAGTTCCCTGCGCAACTTGGACAGGCGATGCTTCAGCGTCTTGAGAAGCTTCTCGGCGCCCTTGTGTTTTGGGGCTACTCGAATCATTTCCTCGGTAGCTTTGACCTTCTCCTCAAGTGTACGCGCCTGCTGATAGCGCTCTTCGGCCTTGATGTATTCTGGAGTCACGTTAGTTGGCAATTTAATCAATGAATTCCTATCATTACTGGGAAAAATATTTGTTGGCTCAGGAAAACCGCATCGAGACAAATTTCAGATAAACTGGTTCTGTTCGCCCAGAATAACATATAAAACCAAATTCCTGAATTGGATATATCTCCATTTTGTAAAAAATCCTTAAGTAAGTGAGGCGACAAAAAGATGTTTGGCGGGGATGGAAACCCGTGGAGGAGGTCAAACCGAAGCCTACGGGCAACGGGGACCCGTGTAAAAACCCGGGCGAAAAACCGGGGAAGGACGCGGGTAAGTTCCGTGGAGGAACGGGATGAGACAACGACTGCGGGGAAAAGGCCCTGACGCGAAAAGATGACGAGTGAGCGAAGTGGTCGAGATTCGCAATCTCGTTAGAAAAGTAAGGGAAGGGCCGAAGTCCCCGCCACTTTTTTATGGTTTAGCCAAAAACTTGGCGTATTTCAAAGCACGTTTAATGCCGATTGAGCCCAACATTTCCGGAGCTTTGAGCATAAGCGCACGGACAAGCTTCTCGTGATGGTCAAAATCAAAATTTTCCAAAATAATCTCCTTGACATTATCCCTTTCCATTAGCTTGAACAAAATATTCAAATCTTCGTCAGGTATCTGCTCGAACAACCTCCTAGCGCGAATGCCCAACTCGAAATCCACCCCGAACTTGCCCATCACCGCGCTTTCATATTCCTGGAGCCTTTTTATCTCACCGCTCTCGATGGCGTTGCCAACCGCCTCGACCGCAAGCTTCGCGCAGGACAGCCCAAAATATATGCCTCCACCTGTGAGCGGCTTGACCTGGCCAGCGGCGTCACCGACCAGCAAAACGCTGCCAGAGCACATCTTGCGGGACAAACATTCTGGGATGATGCCAGCGCACGCACCAAGGGTCTTACCCCCAACTTTACGTGAGACAACTGGATGTTCAGTCATGAAGGACTTCAGCATCTGATTTGGGTTGCCTTCCGTTGCGCCAAGTCCAACCCTGCAGACATCCCCAGCTTTTACCAGCCAGCTGAAGAACCCTGGGGCAAAGGACCTGCTGAAATAAACCTCGGCGATACCATCGCTCGCCTCGGCAATTGTCTCGACTTGAGCGCATTTGATGTACTTGCTGGACTTTATCAGCCCAGCCTTACGAGCAACGATGGAGGCAGGGCCATCGGCGCCAACCACAACGCGAGCTTTCAGCTCGCTTTCTTTTCCATTCATTTTTATTACTGGTCCGTCATCGAAACTGAGGTCCAAGCACCTCCTTTTGAGTAGCAATGTCGCGCCGGCTCGGGCAGCTGCTGTGGCAAGTGAGCGATCGAATTCCGCGCGATCTATTATAAAAGCTTCAACCCTCCGCGTGGTAAGCCTGATCGGCTCGTTCGAAGGTGGATATATCGTGGCTCCTCTCAGTTTGCCCAGAACCCATTTTCCTTGTTTTATCCCTAGCTCCTCAAGACCACCAGCGCCAACTATTCCGGTACAGCAAACCGGGTTGCCAACTTCACCGTGCTCTTCGACTATCACTACCTCAAGTCCTCGCTCCGCTAGGCACTTGCCTACAAAACAGCCTGTCGGCCCGGCACCAACTATCGCAACGTCGGCTTTCATATGACTACCTCATAACTTTTTAGGCTGTAGTTAGATAACGCTAACGAGTGACTGTATGATTGACGTGGTCGGATATGCAATCATGGGGCTCATATTGCTCATAGTGCCCGGCTTTCTTTTCTCAACCGTGCTTTACCCTAAGGTTGGGAGCCTCGACTTCTGGGCCCGTATTGGCGTCAGCCTAGGCCTCGGAACCATGCTGGCAGTCATCGTGGGTTACACCATATCAATGCCGGGTGTGAGCACGCTCTCGATGGGACCGTTCGTTATTGCGGCCTTAGTCGTGTGCATCGTGTTGGCAATCCTGACTTACTTTCGCGGCGGGTTTGCCGTCCTGTCTGCTTACAAAAGCGGCGCTGTAAAAATTTTGCATCTGCGGATGAAAGTAAAAGAATCCAAACCCAGAACTCCTGAGGAACCGCAAACTAAAACACCTGAGGAACCCAAACCAATAACTCCAGAGGAACCGCAAACTAAAACACCTGAGGAACCTAAAACTACACCGTAGAGGGCGGTCACGGTGTTTAGGTACAAGCAGATCATTGTTATCAGAATAGACTTGGGCATGACCCAGGGGAAACTCGCGGTTCAAGTTGCCCACGCATCTGTAGGATCAGCGGACAACACAAGGCGCACACATCGGGGTTGGTTTTCAGCGTGGTTATCGGAAGGGCAAAAGAAGGTGGTTGTGAAGGTTAAGAGTGAGCGAGAACTTCACTACCTCAGGCAGATGTCCAATAAAGAAGGGTTGCCCAACATGCTCGTTGAAGACGCCGGCCTGACGGAACTTGCGCCTGGCACGACGACAGCTCTGGGCATTGGCCCGGCACCGAATGAAATCTTGGACAAAGTAACGGGAGGGCTCCATCTTCTCTAGGTGAAATGAATGAAACTTAGCGAAGTTGGAGAAAAGGCCATTGTCGAAAATGCGCGCAAGATATTCAGACGAGGGAGCGGAGTCAGGATTGGTATAGGTGACGACGCTGCTGCTATTGACATAAACAAAAAAAAGTGCTTGATTGTTACGACCGACATGCTCGTTGCGAAAACTCACGTCACACCGAACACAAAACCTGAACAGATCGGGCGAAAGGCCGTCATCTTCAACCTCAGCGACATGGCTGCGATGGGGGCAGGTGCCCTGGGTCTTGTTTTCTCCGTCGCACTTCCAAGGGACCTGGATGTTGAATTCGTGAATAGAATTATGAAAGGTATGGACTCCGCAGCCAAAGAGTATGACACGTACGTTGTAGGTGGA
>JBDRCL010000091.1:0-6902 GCA_043821745.1 Methanobacteriota archaeon
ATGCAAAGTTCCGGACCGAGGGAATCGAGGCGCCAGTGGACGAGATAGAGCGAGCGCTCCCCCCTGGTACGGGGGAAATCAGATAAACATATTGGGGCTACTTTTCTGGCAATGAAGCGTGGAGCCCCGGGCGGGAATCGAACCCGCGGCCTATGCCTTTTTGTGCGCGATACCAAGGCATCGCTCTACCAGACTGAGCCACCGGGGCATATTGTCGGATTTTATTTAGATGTTTGGCATTAGAAAAACCTATCTCCTTGAGCCACTTTTGTAGTTGGACACAACCGTAAATTTCGGTATGGAAGACTACGTGTTCGGTTCTTCTATCCTCACGGACGTAAAAGCTGAATTTCATCTCTTCCAAGATTTCCCAGATTTGGCGGGCCAACGGCAGACTAGTTGTGCAAATTTGGATACGCGGGTACGGCGTGTTGTAAATTGGTCGTGAATCAAAATATACCGTTCCTTCTGTGTCGGCCACGCCTCTGAGGGCGCTAAAAATGTAGCTCGATCCGGCATTGATTATTTCTTCAGGGATTCTTACCATGAGATTTTTTCTGCCAAGTGGCATCTGGAATCTATCTGTGAGGAGCTGGTTTAGGGATTTCGAATAAAAATTCATCTGCAGCGTGTTATTTTTAACCTTGAAACGTGGGTCTAGGTTAAACAATCTCTTGGCTATTGACGCGAGGTGTTTAAAGTACTCGACCTCGTAACGCGAGTCGTCGGTAAACTGAGTTAAATAATGATTATGGTATCTTCTGGTGAATCCGTCTCCCACAAAGGCCCCTATGAACTCACATAGTTCGGTACTTAAGCTAAGTCCAATATCGAAGCTGCGCATATCGTGTAATTCTAGTAGCTTCTGTAGCCCTATCTTGCGTCCATTTTCAAAAATGTGCGGATATTTCTTGTAAGTCGTCAGACCGCCCTTTCTACGACCTTCTTCAGTCGCCAAGTTCATCCTCAATGAAAAAGCAACAAAATATCTTAAACGGTTTTCAGGGAGGGGTAGCCGAAAGTATTCATTATTGGTTGAGATTTGTGGGGTTAGCAATTTATTACCTGCCACCCTAGAAATGCTGGGATGCGTATGAAAATCGGAATAATAGGCGGCGGGAACCTTGGCTCCTCTTTGGTCAGGGGATTCCTGAGGTCAGGTTTGTTTCAGGCGGAGAATATTATTGTAAGCGATACAGACAGGCAGAAAATCAAAGAATTGGCGAAGTTGTACGTCGATATAACGCCCGATAACAAAAGGCTCGTGAAAGGCTGCGATGTGGTCTTCATAGCGGTGAAACCGGACCTGGTCGAGCTGGTACTCAAGGAAGTGGAAGACTTGTCCGAAGGCAAACTGTTCATCTCCATGGCTGCCGGAGTATCCTTGAAGTTTATAGAGGCCAGGACAAAGGCGAGGGTAATTAGGGTGATGCCGAACATATGTGGCTCGGTCGTAGAGATGGCATCTTCTTTTTCGTCAGGTTCCAGGGCTACAAAAAAAGACGAAAAACTGGTTGAGACCTTACTTGGCCGGCTGGGGACGACGTTCAAGGTGGACGAGGAGCTTATGAGCGCCGTAACGGGTCTGAGCGGCAGTGGTCCGGCATTCTTCTACTATCTGATCAAGGCCGTGCGGGATGCGGGCGTTGGTTTGGGCCTTCCCGAGGAGGTCGCGCTCAAACTGGCGGCGCAGACGGCCAAGGGCGCGAGCGAGATAGCGCTCAATTCTGGGGAGAACATCGACGATTTGATACGCAGGGTCTGCACGCCGAAGGGCACGACCATTGAGGGCATAAAGGTCTTGGAAGCCAAGAAAGTTGCGGATGCCGTCAGGAGTGCTGTCAAAGCAGCAGCGAAAAGGGCGAAAGAGCTGTCCAGATAATTTCAACTTTAATGAAATAGCTAGACAATTATTTAGCCGAAGCAGAAATAATTATTGTAGCTGATTAAGATGCCGAAAAAATTTTCTGGCGAGTTATCCGTAAATATCGAGGTCGTCCTCAAGAAGCTCCTGCGTGGCGAAATCACGCTCGATGAAGCCGAGCGAAAGCTCGTCGCGCTCAATGTGAGGAGAATAAGAGATTTGGCGAAGCTCGATGTTGAGAGGGTTTACAGGGTGGGCGTCCCAGAGGTTGTCCTAGCAGAGGGCAAGGACCCGAAAACGGTAGCCGAGGTAGCAGAGGCTTTGGTCGAAACGAACGGTTACGTACTCGTCACCCGTTTGAACTCGGCCCAGATTAAAGAGATTAAAAAAAAGTTAGGTAAGAGGTTCGAATTAGAGATAAATTTACAGTCTAGGTCGGCTTTGGTCAAGAGAAGAGGTTACGTATTCCCCGAGTGCGGTAAGATCGGAGTTCTCGCGGCCGGCACAGCTGATGTCCCCGTGGCTGAAGAGGCCGCGATGGCTGCCAAGGTGATGGGCTGTAAAGTTCTGAAGGATTACGATGTCGGTGTGGCCGGCATACACAGGCTTTTCCAACCTCTTGAGAGCATGATCAATAATGACGTTTCGGCGATAGTTGTCGTCGCGGGCATGGAGGGGACGCTTCCATCACTTGTTTCAAGTTTGGTTGATGTGCCTGTGATCGGAGTTCCTACCTCGGTTGGGTATGGAGTTGGACTAAAGGGAGTTGGGGCTCTTGTCACGATGCTTCAGACGTGTTCTCCCAAGCTGGCTGTGGTCAACATAGACAACGGTTTCGGGGCGGGGGTCTTCGCGGCTTCTATCGCGAGGCGCTCGAAGTGAAATCAGGTTTTTAATTCATTCAAAAATTTTTCCAACTCGGAGCCGGAGATTGGACCGCCTCTGATTATTATGGGCGCCCCGGAGCTGATGTCCACGACCGTTGACGGCTTGCCCACCCTGCAGATGCCGGAATCCAAAGCGAGGTCAACTTTACTGCCCAGCTGTTCGATCGCTTCCTTAGCTGTGGTCGGCGCTGGGCCCCCCGACAAATTGGCGGAGGTGGCGGTGATCGGTCCGCCAACGAATTCCACGAGTTTTAATGACACGCGATTATCAGGAATTCTCACGCCGACTTTTCCTGACCCGCCGGTAATCAATTGGGAAATACTCTCTGGTTTTAACTTCCCAACTACGGTTAACGGTCCAGGCATGAACCTACCGAAGAGCGCCTCGGCCGGACGATTCATCTCCATGATATATCGGGCCATTTCTATCGAAGACACGACCACAGGAAGTGGGCTCTCTATGGGTCTGGATTTAGCCACGAAGACCTTGGCGACGGCCTCGTCGGAAGTCGCGTCCGCGCCCAAACCATAGACAGTCTCGGTCGGGTAAATTACCAAGCCGCCCTCCCTGATGGTGGCCGCGGCTTCTGCTATTGCGTCAACTGCTGGGGATTTTCCATCGATGCTGAGAATTTTGATCATCTGACCACACCATGTAAATATACCTCCCGAGACATATTATGTTTCGTTCAAATTGATGAGGGGTTAAATTGTGGTGAAGGTTCTCTTCGTTGAGCCGCCCAAGCAAATGTGGTTCGTCATGGGTGAGTATCTTCCACCACCACTAGGAATTCTGCAGCTGGCTGCCTACCTCGAAAGCAAGGATAAGAAAGTTGAAATCGAGGTGCTTGACTGCCAGGCTAAACGATTGGACTGGAAGGACCTTGAGAAGCGAATAGAGTCATTTAAACCTGACATCGTGGCCCCGAGCAGCTTGGCGACATGCAACACCTACACCGTGGTCAGGACGCTGGAGCTGGCGAAGAAAGTAGACACGGACATAATGACCGTCGTCGGAGGACAGCACTTCACCGCTTTGGACGTTGAAAGCCTGAAGGCGTACCCAGAGATAGACGTTGTCGTCCGCGGCGAGGGCGAACAGACTTTTGCGGAACTGGGCAAGGCCAAGGGTAAAAAATCGTCGCTTTCAAAAATAAAAGGAATTTCTTACAGGCACGGAAAGAAAATTGTGCGCAACCCAGACCGACCGTTGATAAAGGACTTGGACGACCTGCCCTTTCCAGGGTATCACTTCGTTGAGGACGACATAAAAAAATACCACTTTGCAATGATGCTGGGCAAAGAGGCTGGGTATGCCTTGATTGAGGGGTCGAGGGGCTGCCCGCACCGGTGCACCTTTTGCTCGCAGCAGAAGCACTGGCGCGGGACGTGGAGGGTAAAGTCCCCGAAGCGCATCGCGGACGAGATGGAATTCTGCCACCGAAAATACGGGATAAAGTTCCTCTGGTTGACCGACGACAATTTCAGCTTCGACAAGCACACGAGCGAGTTATGCGATGAGATAATCGGCAGGGGGATTGGCGACGAGATAAACTGGTTCATGCAGGTTAGGGTGGACGACATCATCAAGCATCAGGACATGTTACCCAAATTGCAAAAAGCTGGCCTCCGTTGGGCGCTCGTGGGCGTGGAGAGCCACAGCTCGAGCACCCTCGACACCTTCAGGAAGAAAATAAGCCCGGAGGACGCAAAGACGGCGATGAAGCTGCTGAAGAGGAACGGCATATTCGCCCAGGCAACCATGATCATCGGAGAACGCAAGGACACGGCCGAATCGATATCTCGCTTGAGGGAGTTCACAAACGATATGGATCCCGACTTGGCGATTTACATGGTCCTGACGCCCTTTCCCGGGGCCGAGCTTTATGAGACGGCGAGAAGGAACGGTTGGATAGAGGACGAGAATTGGGCGAATTACGACATGACCCACGTCATCATGCCCACGGAGACCTTGACGAGGAACGAGGTGCAGGAAGAGCTTTACAAGTGCTACCGCAGTTTCTACGGTTCATTTGGCAGGAGGATTTCCGGTATTTTCTCGAAGAACCCGTTGAAGAGGAGGACCTACAAGTATCTCGCCGGCCAAGGTCTCCTATTGGAGTTAAGAAAACTATTCAGGTGAACCTTATTCTATGCGGAGTTTTCTCTTGGGATTTTTCCTCGTCGTCTCATTTTTTGGTCTAGCAGTCGTGACGGTGGCCTTATTTTATCCGCTACAGGCTTCTGAGAGCATCCCCTTGCGAAAGTCCCTAGTGGGAATCCTTTATTCCACGATTTGTATTGCCGGGATGATTGCGGTGGTTTTTCCAGGGCAATGCTCTAGGGCGGTTAGTTTCGGTGGAGAAAAAAATAAATCTCGTGGTCTAGCATCCGGTGGTCCCACAAGAAAAAAATTGAGTTTTCGCGGGCACCATCCCGATTGCGGCAATTTTTCTACGCACGTAGTTCGAGTTGGTAATAGGAATATTTGCGCTGGGTGTACTGGTCTGTTCATAGGAGGACTGGCGGCTTTCGTTGGGTCACTACTGTATTTCTTCGGCGGTTTTAATATCGAGCAGGCTGGCTTTTTGCTCCCCTGGGCAGGTGCGACGGGTGTGGCTATAGGCCTTCTTCAGTCTTCATTGTATTCCATACTTCGAAGTTCAGTTCGCTCGTTAGTTAACGCTTTTTTCGCGTTTGGAGCGTTTCTATTGCTGGTTGGCGTTGATTACATCGCGCAAAATATTTTTGTCGATATTTTTTTGGTTGTCTTGGTCGCTTTTTGGATTTTAACTAAGATAGCACTCTCCCGTTGGAACCACGACATGGTCTGCCGGCAGTGCAAAGTAAGCGATTGCGAATTGCGCGGTTTTTAGACGAGTTCAGCGTCGTTTGCTCATTACGTAGATGGCACCGGCAACGATCAATACCCCAATGATAATTATCAGTGCTGGCCATATGGTGTTCCAGACATCAACAGTCCAATTGAACAAGCGGCCCAACAGAGATGATATTCCAACGATAATTATTATCGCGCCGATGATTATGCCGAAGATTGCGCCACCATGCGGGAGTCCGAAACATTCGTCCTCGTGGCGCTCCCGTTCTTGGCGTTGCCCGAAGCAAGTTTTTGCTTGGGCCTCCACCGCCTTGTCCAAGGGATATAGACGCGCACCACATTTTTTACAGTCTTTTGCTTTTTCCGGATTTTTAGTGCCACACTTTTGGCAATAAACCATTTTCCCCCTCCAAATTTTTTAGCTGTTCCGAAGCTTTAACCCTTTCCACGGAAGACTAGGACCATCGCGCTTCTCACAGTGATGGATAACCCGATCGCAACGATTATCCAGCCCAGGAAAGTGAACCATTCGATTGTTCCGGCGACCAAGTAGTTCAGAGCAAGAGCTGCACCAAGCCAAAATACGATGCTGGAAAATGTTTCAGCCTTTCTGCCGACGGAGTCCTTCATGACGAATCTCGCTATCAGGATGAAGACCTGAAGCACGGCGAAGATAAGGCAGAATTGGAAAACGACATTGTAAAGTACGGGGTGGGTTGAAGAAGGAGCGAAGAATTTCACACCCGGGTAGACTTCCTGAAGATGGAAATCGCGGGCGAAATCGAAGATCTTGTTCAGGAGTTGCGGCGTGGACGCGAAAATCGACCCTACAAGCAACAAAAACATTCCGAAGGAAAGCAAGCCAATGATGTCTACCTTTTTCGAGGAATTTTTGGCCATGTTTGACGCCTCATAAACTCTGTCCACGGCGCAGGGATGAGAACGCCACGGTGACCACAATTATGCCAAAAATGACGACGGCCATAGGCCAGATTTCAATCGACGTTTTGTAATGGCGCGAGAGTATGAAACCGACGCCAAACAGCATTATCAACAGGCCGATTGTTAGGCCAATTATCGCGCCAAATTGCGGGAACCCAAAACACTCTTGTTCATGTCGTTCTCGTCGCTCAGTTGGTCCAAAACCGCTGCTCAATCTGGGCTTGGCTTCCTCGACTGGGTAAAGCTTCTCCCCGCATTTTTTACAGACTTTTACGTTTTTGTTGTTTTTTGTGCCGCAGTATAGACAGTAGACCATATGACCACTTGCATGTCGTCTTTGCATTTCTTAAGGTTTTAGCAGAGCTCGGGG
>JBDRCL010000092.1:0-13951 GCA_043821745.1 Methanobacteriota archaeon
CTCCAAAAATCCCGTCACGGTTACCGACCACGACCACAACTCTGTATTTGACCCTTCTGCCAGACTTGTGCATCCTTTGAACCAAATTCACCTCGAGGATTTCCTCCTGGATGTTCGGCAAGAGAGCACTGACTATTTCCCTCTCCTTGATCGGCTTCCCGGTCCGCAGTATCTGGGAAATCTCTGTTATCCTACCCTCTTTGACATCCCTGCCCACGTTAGTGCGGGGCTGCCACAGGTCTATGTTGAACTCTTCCCTTCTTTGCTTTCTTTGCCTTCTTTTGCGTCCTTTCATTTTAGCCACCAAACTGCTTGATAATCTCCTGCTTGACCGAATTAAAGTGCTCTGGTATCTGCTCGGGGTTCAAGCCGCGGGACAGATAAACAGAGAACCTTGACGCGTATTCCTTCTCGTCCTCATTTTTCAGCTTTTCAGCGTACTGGGAGATGCTCGAACCGCTGACCCGCTCGTCGCTGGGAAGGATCTCCTCGCTGTGCGGTATCTGGAGGCCCGCGTCCACAGCGCCCTTCAGGACGGCGAAAATCTTGCCGCCTTTGGTAGGATGACCCATGCCTATGTCAAACGTGGTCTCCTTAACCCCTGCCTTGATTGCACGGTAACCGCACAACAGACCGACAAGATAAGCCGAGGGCAGGTTGGACGTCCCGCTTTTCCAGCCGAGCTCCTCCAGCTGCTTTGAATGTGCCGAGGCCAACGTGATGTCGCCGGCCGGCGAGAATTTTACAATCTGGGCCGAGATGTGCTTCAAAGAAATTCTGACGGCCAGCCTCAGCTTCTTGGCCCTCAACAGCTTCAGCCTGTGCCTGTAGTCCGTCTTCCCCTCCCTCTTTCGTCTGAATTGAACCCTAAAACGAGGACCTGTAGCAGTCATTCAAATCACTTCAAAATCCCTCTTTCCTTTAGGTGGGACTCTAGGTGGGCTTTGCTCTTGAAGGAGCCACCCTTTACCATCAAGTAGAGTTTCCTGTACTCCCCTTGACCGATGGTGCCCTCCTTCCTCAGTTGCTTCAGCTTAACGCGCAACGGACGAACGGTCTTTATCCAGTTGGCCTTCTTCGGCGTCCTTGCACCGCTCGCGCCTTTGCGGGTGCCTGGCCCGCCGCGCCTGCCGACCTTGCGCTTCAGTAATCGCACCCTCAGCCTTCCGCGGCTGATTCCAATTTCCGGCTTCACCTTAATCGCGCCCTGCTTGATTAATCCTTTGATATCGTCACGGGTGATCGCTGACGAAACGTCGACGGAGCGGGTCGGGTCAATCCAGACCCTGTTCACGCCTGCCTTTAGTATATCAGCTGCTAGCCTTTTCTTCGTGTCCAGTTTCATGCTTTTTAACTCCCGGGTTGAGAACCCTTATCTTCAACTCGCCCGCCTTTTTCAATATCGGCTCCCTCTTTCTCCGGCCAACGCTCGAGGCTATTCTGACCGCCTGTTTGCTGGCGTCAATTCCCTCGATCTCTGCAACGTTTTTTACCATGACTTCGGCAAGCCCGGACGGGTGGAGCCCCCTTATGTCCTTAGGTAGTCTGTAACCGATTGTGACCATTTTCCCCTTGCCCTTCTTTCGAACGCGCAGCTTGCTGTCCCTGCCCCTGGGCTTGCGCCACTTCTCCCCCAGCCTCTTGGCCATGAACCATTCCTGACGTCTGAACTTTGGCAGGCGTTTTCTCTTCATAATATCACGACTGTTCAACTATGTAGCAACCGTCCTGGAAAGTTTTGCGGTCCCTGTATCTTACCGAGGTCGCCTGCTCGATGTTGTACGCCGTCTGTCCAACATCTTCCTTGTTTATCCCCTTCACGAAGATCTCATCGCCGCTCACCTCGACCGTCACATCACCGACGATGTCAGAGGCCCTCGCGGATCTCTCGCCGATGAAATTGTGTATGGTAACGCGCTCGCCCTCGACTTTTACCGTTATCGGGAAGTGCGAGTAAACGACTTGCAACTTGTAGACGAACCCTTCCGAGACGCCCTTGATCATGTTCAGCATGTGTGCCTTGAAAGTACCAACGGCCGCTCTGTCCTTTCGACGCACGGACTCTATCTCCGCTGAAACGGCCCGGCCATCCGCCTTTATCCGCATTTTGGGCAAATCGAAGTTACGTGAAAGTTTTCCCTTCTTTCCACTGACCTCGACATTGTTGCCTGAAACTTTCAAATCGACGCCATTGGGCACTTCGATTTTTTCCTGTGTTATGCGCGACATAATCGACCCTTTCTTTTTGTTCCGTCTAACCTCGGCTTTTCTTCATTAAAAGCGTGAAGGTTAAATCAAGAAATCAGAAGGCATAAGCAATTAGCCTTCCACCCAGCCCCAGCTCCTTCGCCTTCGCGTGAGTCATCACTCCCTTAGATGTCGAAACGACAAGCGCCCCGAAACCCGCTGCCAACAGGTAACGCTTCTCCCATTTCTCGTACTCGCTCTCCTTCGTCGCGTACCTGGGCCTTATCGCCCCGCACTTGTTTATCTTGCCCTTTAACTCTACCCTAAACTTACCGGCCTTGCCGTCGTCGATGAACTCGAAAGCGCCAATGAAGCCCTCCTCCTGCATTATCTGGAAGATCTCCCGGATCAACTTGGATGCGGGCGATATGATGACCTCTCGCTTCCTAGCTCGCTCGCAGTTGTCAATCTTCGAAAGCGCATTGGCAAGGGGATCAACTAACATATTCATACCTCAGCTATATTTACTGAAGCCCATCTTGGGCGCGAGTTCTCGGAAGCAGCGGCGACAGAGCTTCAGGCCGTACTGCTGGTAAACGTGTCCATAGCTGCCGCAGTGCGTGCACTTGTGAGCGCCCTTTCCGAACTTCTTTTTCGTCACTTTAACACCTCTACTCCAAACTTACTGGTCATGAAATTTATCGCTTCCTCCTTAGAAACCTTGTGGCTCTTCGATACCTGCTTCTGGAGCAGACGCCTTCTCTTTATCCTGTACCCCGGCCTTTCAAGGGCCACGGAGACGTCCATCCCGAACATTCCTATCTCGGGGTCGTATGCCACTCCCGATATATCAATGTGCTCTTTGATACCGAAGGAGACGTTGCCGCTGTCGTCGAACGAATCCGCTTTGATCTTCTTCTCAACGGCATCAAGCAGCCTCTTCAGAGTCTTGATGGCCAGTTCCCCGCGAAGGGTCGCCATGCAACCTATCGGCTCGCCGAGCTTTACATTCCAATCCCTGATGGACTTTTTGGCTTGCGTTCGCGTGGGCTTCTGTTCGGCGACCAGCTCAAGAACCTTCTCCGCCTTTGTCAGCTTTTCGCCGCCCTCGCCGACGCCGATGTTCAGCACTATTTTTTCCACTCTGATCTCACGCATTGGGTTCATTTACTCACCGATAGATTGATAGCGGGCTTTTCCTTGCCCAAGACGAAAATGTAGTGCTCAGGGGCCTGGAATGTTGTGCCCTCGTTTTCAATTGTGATTATATTCGGCTGAGTCCCTGAGATGAGTTTTATCTCGGATATCTTACCGACCTTGCTAACGTTCCTGCCTCCGGTCACTATCACTATGCTACCTGCCTCGAACGGGATCCGCTCAACGACCTTTTGCTCGGGAAGTGACAATTTCACGACGTCCCCCGGCTTGTAGTCCAGTAGCTCCCCTGTAAGGTTTTTAGAATCGTGAAGGGTTAACTGGGTCTTCTTGCCCTTTATGTTCTGCTTCCGGACGACCTTGCAGAGCTTGAAGGAAGCCTCGGACGAATCCGTCTCCGTGAGGACCAAGCGCCCCTTGTGGTCGAGCAAGACCCGATAGCTGCTGTTGAGCGATGGGAAACTTACGACGTCCATGAAACCGACCGGGAAATCCGGCGAACGCCTGACCTTTCCGTCAACCAGGACCGCTCCCTTGTATATCGCCCCGTCGGCCTCCCTTGCTGTCCGAGCCATTGACAGGTAGTCGCGCACCAAGAGCCGGAGCGGTATCGAACTATCCACCGGGTGGGGTCCCGCCGCCGGCTTCATCGTCCACATCAACGTCTTGCGTGACAGCTTCAGTGCCCGCGACGCTGCGTAACGCTTTACATGCCTGCCTCCGCCTTTCTTAGCCAATTTTTGAACCCCCTTCAGCCGTTCGCAAACGTTCCCTGTCCTCGACGAGCTTTAACAACATGACGTTCGAGGAGCGAATGGGCCTAGTGACCTGCGAGCCGTCGCTCTTTGTCATCGTGGCTCCCTGCACGGTGATCGACTGGTTTTTGGTGTCCACTTCCAAAACATCACCCTCTAGTTTCTTGAAGTCTCCGCGCAAGATTTTTACGCGGTCTCCCTTTCTCACCGAAAGGGATTTGATCTTGTATTTTTCCTTTAGGTCCTTGTTGAGCCTCGCGGCTAGAAGCTTGTGCTTTCTGTGAATCGGCATCGAGTAAAGCCTCGCGCGCTGTTTTCTGGGTTGTTTGGACGACATGGCTCACACCACTATTGAAGCTATTCCCGCGACCTTGGGCCACCTCTCGGCGGACTCCCTCGCGATCGGCCCCTTTACATCCGAGCCTCGGGGAGCTGCCTCGGGCGTAATCAACACGGCCGCGTTGTCCTCGAATTTCACGCGCAAACCGTCGATGCGCCGGTACTCCTTTTTCTGGCGCACCACCACGGCCTGAACCAGCTGCTTCCTCAGCTCCGGGGTGCCCTTCTTCACGGACGCGACTATCCGGTCTCCGACGCCTGCGATGCCCATCGCCCCGCGCTTGCCCTTGTATCCCATGACATTTATTATCTGGATTTCCCTCGCGCCGGTGTTGTCGGCACAAACCAGCCTCGCCCCAACTGCGAGCGTCCGCACGGGAGTGACCGAACTTACCCCTACTGAAGTGCCTGCACCTTTCTTACCCATATTATCTCCTCATCTTCTTGACGACCACGAAGGTCTTTGTCTTGCTCAGCCGTCTGCATTCCATTATCTTCACCTTGTCACCAACTTTGGCTGAAATGCAGGCCGGGTTGTGGGCGTGGTACTTTGAAGTCCTCCGCTCGTACCTCTCGTACTTTGGTATGTGCTGCATGCCCTCCAGCTCCACTGTGACCGTGCGGCTCATCTTGTCGCTAACGACCACCGCCTCGAAAGCCCTTCCCCTGACCGACAGCTCCCCGTGGAAGGGGCACCTCACGTCAGAGCATTTTTCCTTTGGAGGCTCGATTCCCATACCGACCATTCTCTTCACCTCTTCCGCTTGACCCGCTCCTCGGGCCGAGCGACCAGCTTGTTGCCGTCGACGACCGCTTTCTGGCCGTCAGGTAATTTTATCTCGAACGATAAACCTGCCTTGGGAACGGTCTTCTCCGCCGACACTTGCTCTATCACCAACATGTCACGCGTCTCGTCAATGATCTTGCCATAGGTGCCAAGCATCGTGGGGTCAGAACTGCTTATGACCTGTGCCTCGAGCCCGATGAGCTCGTGCTGCATGATGTTCTTTTTAGTCAACGGCATAACGCCACCTACCTTATATCTATCATCTCAGGGGAGAACCCAAGACCTACGAGTACTTCCATTACACGTCGTTTGTGGTGCCCTTGGAGCTCTATGCGCCCTTCTTTGGATGTCCCGCCACAGGCAAGCTCGGACTTTAGCTTCTTGGCGAGATCCTTGATGCTGACCTGTTTTTCATCAATCCCTTCGATGATCGTCACGAATTTACCGAACTTTCGCCTCATGGTATATACGTTTATTCGTTGCTGCTCGCGCGCTATCTCCTCGCAAACGCATAATTCCTTAGGTAGACCACAGACTTTGCAAATCTCTTGCAGTACTCACGCACCCCCCCTTTGTTTTTCCTTTATGATGGTAAGTAGCCTAGCAACAGCCCGTCTGAGCTCGCGCATCCTCGCGGGGTTTTCCAAGGAACCGCCCGCGGCTGCCGTGGCCCTCGCCCTAGCCAGCTCTCCCCGGAACTCCTTCAGCTTCTCGATCATCTCGTCGAGGCTCATCGACCTTATCTCTTCAGCTCTGATTGTCGCCATTTTTTGCACCTTCTTCTGGGGCCTTCTCCTCGGCCTCTTCCACCTTCTCAACGTTCTCGGCGGTGGGTTCCTCTTTTACCTCGGCTTCGGGAGCTTTAGTTGTCTCCTCGGTCTTTTCCACCTTAACATCCTCGGCGACTGGTTCCTCCTTGACCTCGGCTTCGGGAACTTTGGCCTCTTCCTTTGGCAGTTTTATCTCGCCAGGCAACGCAACGTCCGGGGGCATTATGTTGACCTTTATTCCAACTATTCCAGGCTTCAACTTCGCAACAGCTTGGCCATGGCTGACAAATGATTTCACGGGCTCGCCAGCTTTGCTCAGATATCCCTCGTAAAATCGAGCGGTCCTCGAACGCTCTCCGACAAACCTTCCGGAGATTACGATCTCAACTCCCCTCGCTCCCGCGCCCATTATCGTCCTAACCATGCTATGCCCTACCCTTCGGACGCCCAAGCCTCGCTCAAGCGCGAAGGCAATGTGCTTCGCCATTATTGGACCGGAGAGCTGTGGCTTGGGAATCTCCACCACCTCGACCTGGGGCTTCTCCAAGCCGAACTTTTGCTCCAGGTCATCCGTCAGCTGCTTGATGCTCTTTCCCTTTCTCCCGATCACCACTCCGGGCCTCTCGACGAAAATCGTGACGCGCGTGCCGGTGAGAATCCTCTTTATATCTGTGCCCCCGTAACCAGCTCGAGACAGCGCGTTCTCTAGAAATGTCTCGAGCTCTATATGCTTAATTCCCTGTTTTATGAAATTTCTCTCGACCGGCATCTTATCATCCCTTGAGAATTATCTCGATGTTAGTCAGGGGCGAAATCGCCGGCGATGTTCGCCCGAAAGCCCGAGCAAAATATCCCGGCACAGAGATGCCCTTGTAGGCGCTAGCGTGTATCACCCGGAGCTTTTCCACGTCCAAGCCTTTGTAGGTGGCGTTGGCCTCCGCGTTCGTCAGCACCTCGAGTATTTCTCCCGCCGCCTTCACGGGGTACTGGCCGCTGCCCTTTGGCCCGCGGTGCGCGACTTTTTTCCTGTGACGAAGAATCGGGACATATTTTTTCTTCAACTTGACCGCTTCCAGGTAATCCTTGGCCACGTTCAACCTCATCCCCCTTATCGCCCTACAGACCTCCATAGCCTGCTTGGGGGATATCCTCTTCTCCTTGCCGAACGCCATCGCGGCTGGACCTTCTACCTTAACGGAGTAACCGAATTTAGGCATAAAATCACTTCAATGGAACATATAAGGAACTTCTCGTGGCCCCGATACCGGGAGTCCCGTGTGTGACCTTCTTCCTCGTCTGTGCGAACTCGCCGAGGCGGTGCCCGACCATCTCGGGCTTGACGTCAATGACCACAAATTCCTTCCCGTTATGCAACGCGAACTTTAGGCTGACCATCTCGGGAATTATTACCATATCCCTGCAGTGGGTGCGTGTCGGCGTGTCCTTGCCCGAAGCCCTTGCCTTCCTGATCCTCTCCAACAGCTTCCTCTGCTTTGGCGTGAAACCCCTCGACAAAGACCTGCGCTGACGCGAAGGCAACAGCTTCGCGAAGTCGTCCAACGGAAGCTTTTGCAAATCCTCAAGGGCATAACCGTAGTAGTAGAACTTCTTTGGCATGTATTTACCTCTTACCTGTCCTTCTCGCCGCTATTAACCCTACTTTCTGACCAGGCGGGGCACCCCTGGCGACCGTCTTCGGCCTGCCGGCGTTCTTTCCCCTGCCGCCTCCGAACGGGTGGTCGACGACGTTCATCGCCACGGCCCTTGTATGGGGATAGGGTTTGCCCTTTGCGAGCATGACGTGATGGCGCTTGCCAGCCTTTATGAATGGCTTCTCCGAATGACCTCCGCCGGCCACAACCCCTATCGTCGCGCGGCATCGTGGGTCGATGTCCTTCATCTCTCCCGACGGCATCTGGACGCTCGCGCGGCCAACGTCGTGGCCTATGAGAACTGCATGTGAACCTGAAGCCCTCACGAATTTCCCGCCGTCACCCGGCCTGGACTCTATGTTGAAAATTGGAGTGCCTTCAGGTATCTCAGCCAACGACAAAGTATTGCCGACCTTTATCTCTGCAGAGATACCTGCCATCACAGTGTCGCCGACCATTATCCCCTCCGGCGCTATGACCAGGCGCTCTTGGCCGTCTCCGTACCTTATCTGCGCGATCGGTGCGTTCCTCCCGGGCTCGTGAACGATGTCCATCACTACTGCCTCACCAGTTCTATCTGGAGGCGGCAGCTTGATCTCTCCCAACCTTCGCCAGGTCTTTGCCCTGTAAGTCGGAGCACCATCGCCCATACGTTGCGCTCTTATACGCTTGCCCATCAGATCATCCCCAGCTTCGACGCTATCTCGTCTGCCATGAACTCAGGAGCCAGCCTGACGTAAGCGCGCTTTTTCCCTTCAGGTGTTATCTCGACCGTCACGTTTTTCACCTTGACCTCGAAGAGCGTCTCTATCGCCTTCCTCACGTCTGACTTGGTCGCGGCATTAGCGACGATGAAAATTAGCTTGTTCTCGGACTCTATCAGCTTCACTGCCTTTTCGGTGGCCTGCGGGTAGAGTATGACCGATTGAGGGTCTTTCATGTGTACAACCCCTTGGCTAGTTTCTGTATCGCGGAGCTCGTCCAGACAGTCAGCCTGCCTGGCACGCCACCGGGCGCCAAGAGCTCTGCGTTGAGCTCGTTCACTTTCACTATGCTTACCCCGGGCAGGTTCCTCGCCCCCTTCTTTATTCCCTTGTCCTCGGCTATGACTATCAGCGGTCCGACGGCTCTCTTGTACCTCCTCCCCCTCATCTTTCCCACCCCGGCCCTAACTCTCACTCCATCCGAGGCGCGGGTAAGGTCATCGTCCAGGCCAAGATTTTTCATGGCCTTCCTGACGTCCCTGGTCTTGTTAAACCGCTCGATATCATTTGTGATCACCATGGGGAGAACTGATACTTTATCAATCACGTGGCCTCGGGAAGCGACCAGCTTTTTGTCCTTCGTCGCGGCGATAGCGGACCTTATCGCGAGATGGCGCTCCTTCCTGTTTATCCTCTCCAGCCTCACCTCTTCTGCCCTGGGTGGATGCGCGCGCCTGCCGCCGACTGCGTGAGGAACGAATGCGCCCATTCCGCCCGCCGGGTACTTGGTGCCCTTTACCCGCGGCATCCTGGTCGTCCCGAACCCTTTGCCCCAGGTCTCAGCGGATGTCCTCTTGCCCGCCATCGGGTCTGAGCCCCACGGTTGAATCCTCGCTGACTGCGCTGCCAGCACGGCTCGCTTTATCACGTCCGGCCTTATCGCCGTTTCAAAAACTTCTGGGAGCTCTATCTCCTCGACAGGCTTTGCATCAAGGGAAAGAACTTGAACTTTCATAATTAAGCACCCTGTTGCGAAGCCGTGCTGATATAAGTGATGGACGGCGTGGAAGCCGTTACGCCTTGGTGAAGCCTTACCGGACGCCTCAGCTGCAGAAGCCTTTTCGTGGGGCCCGGCACCGAGCCGGCGAGAACTACGAACTCGCCCCGTACCGATCCGTAACGGAGGAATCCTCCGCTGGGCGTGACTTCCTTCCCATCGCTGCCGATCTTCAAAATCCGCTTGTTGAAATCAGTGCGCTGGTGATAGCCCATCTGACCCGCCGACGGAACCGTCCATAAAATCCTGGGCGGAGACCACGGGCCCAACGTGCCGACTTGTCGGCGGCCGCCATCGCTCTTTCTCGGCAAAAGCCTGATGCCCCAGCGCTTGACCGGTCCTTGGAAGCCCTTGCCCTTTGTGATCGCGAGAACATCGGCAAACTCCCCCTCCTTGAAGACATCCACCGAACGGACTTGTTTGCCGAGCAGGCCCTTGGAATAATTCCAGCTCTCCTCGACTGATTTTCCTCCAATCCTTATCTCAATCATGTCCGGCTTTTTCTTTGACAAACTTGTGGACCTCGGTTGCGTGCAGACCAAAACGCGGATCTCGGAAACCTTGCCTCCTTTGACATTTGCCTCGGCCTGCTCAAGTGATTTCTGTACGTCCGATTTCTTGGGCTTGGTAATCAAACGATAGATGTCCTTTGGAGCCCCGCTCGTCCAGACCTCTGAGAGGGACTTTAAGCCCCTGGTGCTCGAGCTGTAGAGCCTGATGGCGCAAACGACTACCGGCGGAGCATCCACAACTGTCGCCGGCACGCTTATCTCCTGTCCCTTTGTCATCGACCCCTTGCGGTCGTCGATCATGAAAAGGTTAATCATCCCTGCCTTGTATCCGGCTATCCCCTGCAGGCCCAGCTTAGCTTCCGCTGGCCATGCTCGCACACGAGCTACCTGCCTTGGGGCACGCACGCGCGGGCTGTAGGCGAGCGAGCCATGCCGCGGGTGGTGTTGTCGCTTTCCCATTCTTCATCCCTCTATGAGCACGTTCAGCAGCGAGAGCGTGGCCATTAGCGCCTCCTCCGTCCGAACCGTGGCTGTACCCTGGTTCGGTACTGCATTGATAAAGACGTCGAACATCTCTAGCGCATCAACGCCCTGGCGCTCGCATATTTCGTAAAGCCCTGCATAAGGGCCCCCGAATGCCACTGCCACGCTACGAGGCTTGCTACTCTTTATCGCCTGCACGGCTTCATATAAATTTTTCCCTCGCCGCGATGTACCAATGTAGTAATCATGTTCAACTGCTTTTAAGCCCTCCGAGAGGCTCTTTGCGCGGGAGACACCAAAACCCCAGTACTCCGGTATCTCTTCCCTGGAGACGAGCGTGACGGGTCTGAGGTTCCCCGATCTCTTTCCGAGCCTCACCGTAAGCCTCTGCCCCGAGCGCAGCCTCTCTTCGACGACTCCTTTCTCAGGGAGGCCCATCTCCAAAATGCTCCTTTTACCGGACTCGATGACAACTCCATCGCGGTAATCTCCCGGCTGATCCTTCTCGTTCTGCAGCGGATGGTTCGGCGTCCGCAGCGGATAAAGCAGGCCGACGTAGCTGAGCTCGTCGGAGCGGGGAAAAAGCAGCTTGCGCAAATACTGCGGCGCCTCCATGTATCTCAAAAGCGATTCGATGACTTTCACCTCGGCCGATTGGCTTTTCACTTTTGGGTCATCGTCGTTGTAGATGCAGACTTTGTCGACGCGGAATATCGCCAGCGCTCGACCTATCAGTCCGACCTTCAAGGTGCTCTGGCGGAGGTCGGGCGAGTCAATCAACAATGACGCGGGCAACAGCACGGAAGTGCGGATTTTAGAAACCATTGAAGATCAGCCTTTCGCAACCCCAATAGGTACTAACCTAACGACTTTCCTGGCTATCCCGGCCCTGTGAGTTATGTCGACCACCTTGTCGATGTCCTTGTAAGCATCGGGTGCCTCCTCTGCTATCATCGACATCTTCGCGGCCCTGACGACCATGCCTTTGGCCTCCAGATTGCGTTTGATGTCCTCGCCCCTGAACCTTTTCAGCGCAGCCGTACGGCTCATGTGCCTTCCTGCGCCGTGGGCCGTGGAACCGAACGTCTCACTCATGCCTTGGACCGTGCCGACCATGACGTAAGAAGCTGTCCCCATATCTCCCGGTATCAGCACGGGCTGCCCGACATCGCGGTACATCGACGGAACGTCAGGGTGGCCGGCCGGGAAGGCCCTTGTCGCGCCTTTCCTGTGGACGCAGACTTTTTTCTTCTCGCCACTTATATCGTGTTCTTCGAGCTTCGCGATGTTGTGCGCGACATCGTAGACTATTTGCAGGCCAAGCGCCTCGGCGTCCCTCTTCATGACCTCCTCGAATGACTGCCTTACCCAGTGGACTATCATCTGTCGATTCGCCCAGGCGAAGTTCGCTGCGCATCGCATCCCCGACAAGTATGCCTGCCCCTCCGGAGATTTCACAGGGACGTTGACCAGTTCACGGTCTGGCAGAAAGATGTTGTACTGTCTGACGGCCCGCTCCATGTTACGGAGGTAGTCGGAGCAGACCTGATGGCCCAGACCGCGAGAGCCCGTGTGTATCATCACCGTAACCTGGCCCTCGTGGTCGATGCCGAACTTTTTCGCCACTTCCTGATCGAATATCTTGTCAACAGTTTGAATCTCAAGAAAGTGATTGCCGCTCCCCAAGCTCCCGAGCTGAGGATAGCCGCGGCGTTTGGCCTCGTTGCTCACGTTCCTTGCCGAGGCCCCGGAAATCTCCCCCCTCTCCTCGAGCCGGTCGAGGTCCTCTTTCCAGCCGTAACCATTTTCCACTGCCCAGCGCGCGCCTATCTCGAGCACCTGGTCGAGCTGGGCCGGCGTGACCCTGACCTTGCCCTCGCTACCCAGACCGGAAGGAACATTACGGAACATGGCATCGACGAGTTCGCGAAGTTTTGGGACTACATCGCTTTTGTCGAGGCCCGTGCGTAATAGACGAACTCCGCAATTTGAAACCACAAAACAATCCGCGACAAAATTATGATGGTCGTTTTCGACCGTGATATCGTAAATTTTATCATTGTTTTCAACTTCTGCTGTTTCAACTATCCTATCGTAAATGATTTCTCCGTCAGAAAACTTTTCCAAAAAAGCCTCGAATTTGATAAAACCAAATGGGGGTCTGGCTTTTTCTGTCTCATCGTACAGACTCCTCTCGATGAACCTCCTATTAACGAGCCCACGGTACTTCTCGGTCAATTCACTTACGCCACTTTTTACACCTGCTCTTCGCATCTCGCTCCGAAAACGTTCCCTCTCCTGAATGATGAGCTGTTTTATTTTCAAGTAGACAATCGCTGCCATCGCAAGTCTTCTTCTTTTTCTATTGTATTCATACCCAATTTTTGACCAGAGCCTGAGCAGGTTTTCGGGTTTTTCCTTAACGAGTATCCGGTAAACTATTCTGCTTTCCGTTTCTTCGGCTGTAGATATCGTGGAAGCCACACCAAATTCTTTGAGCATCCCCTGTAACCTTTTCAGGAATTCCATCCCGCCCCTTTCCTTTCCTCTCTCCTTCGACAGCTTTACCTCCGGCATGTAGAAGTTGTAGCCATTCTTGGTCTTCGGCTTGGACATTTCCGCTCCGAAGTATGAAGCCAAGAACACCCTCTTCATCCAAAGTGGCAAAAGCAGCAACCATTCGGGAATGCTAAAGTCCGCTTTTGTTTTGCTTCCCTTTGGGTAGCCGAGCGCCCAAAGAATCTCCACGAGGCTTCTAGCAGATACTTTCAGCGAGGATTCAGTCCTACTGAACTTGTAACCTTTAATTTCATGTTCGCGGCGTCTCTCGTAAATCGTGCCAGTATACCCCAGAACAAGTAAATCTTGCTTGATATCCTTCAAGTCTACCTCGTCGCCGTAGAACACTACATTTTTGTCGTACGCTACACCGTCACCTAACAAATAACCGAATATTTTCAACAAGTGGGGCAGTTTTTCATTTTCGGATGTGAGCGGGAGGAGCCCACGCTTTTCCAATTCTTTTACCGTCGCGGCTTTGAACCTTTTACTCACAAGAATCTCGAATGCTTTTGGCTCCTCGTGCTCAATACCTTCGAACGGGTGTATCGCAACCTCTGTCCCTGGCAAGAGTTTCTTGGACTCCCTCATTCCTCCTCTTGTGAGAACTGGATGGTCCAAAGAAAGAGTTAGTTCAAACCCAGCCGATGTTTTAATCCTCCGAAGAGTTCGTTCATTTTTATTCATTGTTAAAAGAACTTCCGTGGGTTTTGTGCGTTCTTGATTTAACACGGTAACTTGATTACCTGGACAAATCTTTTCGATTTCAACTCGGTACCCAAGGGGAGTCAACACTTTGCTACGCGCCGGAAGGCAGTTAATATCATATCCCACACCACCAGGGCTGATTACACCAGTTTCGGCATCCGTGGCTGCGACTCCTCCGATGGGGAACCCATATCCTTGATGCCCATCCGGGAGCGTTATCGCGTACTTGTAGATTCCCTGCAGGAAGGCCACGTTCGAGCTCTGCTCAAGCGTCAAGTCCCTG
>JBDRCL010000093.1:0-5216 GCA_043821745.1 Methanobacteriota archaeon
CCTCAGCTTGGTCCTGTAACCGTAGTTTTCGAGGATTTCTGAGATGAAATTTTCGAATGCAAAACCGGCCGGACCAAGACGCATTATCGCCCCCTTGAGATCGTAACGCATCGCTACGTGACTTTCCTCCTTGGGAATCAGAGATTTAACCCGACTCAAAATCTCCTTGGTAGTTATCCCATCGTAAAGAGTACCCTCTATTCTTTTGACGACCTTCTCGGCCAATTCTCTGCTCGCTCCGGCCCTCCGAAGGGTCCGTATTATCTTTTTGGGCTGAAATTCTTCAACTTTGCCGTTCCACTTTACAACATTTACTCCCAATAGCTCTCCCAGAATTAATGAGTGATGAGACAATTTAAAGTTGGAATTTTTGAGATGATTCCCGCACCGTAAGCGACTACCTCATCAATGCGCCGACAATCACCAGAAAAGTGTTATAGGAGTTATGGGCCACTATTGCCCCGCCCAACCCTGTGTAGAGGTAGCAGACGCCGAGCAACAAGCTGGCCGGTAGCATGGAGACAACGAGTGCCGGATAGGTGCCCGGGTTTGAGAGGTGGAAAACCGTAAACAGCAGCGCCGAAACTACGACGGCAAGAAATTTCGACCTGCGCCAGCGAATCATCTCGTCTATTATCACGCCCCTGAAGACCCACTCCTCGAATATCGGTAGTATGTTTACCGCCAGGAGAACCAGCAGTGGGTAGTCGCGCTCCATCGATGTGAAAGGATACTCCTCAGGAGACACCACCTGTATCCCTGCCTGTTGCAGCAAAACCCCCACTACTGATGAGATGACGAGCGAGGCGGCTGCCACCCAGAGCGCTACAGTAAAAAGCTTGACCCATTGCCTGCGTTTCATCTTCCTGATGGAAGCGCACCAATATCTGGGCCGTAACCTCTCAATCTGGTAAGGGCTGCGCAAAACTAGCTTGCCGACGATGAGCCCGAGCACGACCCCAGCGACGAGAATCCTTGCCAGATCAAACAAAAACAAAAAATCACGATATGTAATTTCTATGCTTATCGTAATGCTGCTCCCGAGCCGAACCTATCTTTATCGTCCAGACGGGCATGTTCCCGCGCAATCTCTTCTCGACCTTGCCTTCCTCAGTCAGTTGGTACAAATCAACGCGCAATCTCGTGATGTCTATCCCGGGCCGCTTAGACAGCTCCTCCGTAGTAATGGGCGTCCCGGCATCGCTTAGAATCCTCAGTATATCGTCCTTTCTCAAGTCATCGCCCCTCCTTAACCTTCTCAAGCGCCTCAAGTGCTGATTTTATTCTATCTAGAAGCTCTAAAGTCTTGGCGTGGTCCGTCTCGTTGGCGAGTTGCTCTGCGAGGTAATTTATCTTCGCTTGAAGCACCTCCTCGACCTTTTCAAGGGGAGACGGCTTGGTCTCGACTTTCGCGGCCGGCTTTGTCCTTTCGCCGCAAACCGGACACACGACTTTGCCATGATATTCGAACAGAGGGCTCATACAAGTACCGCAGTGCACCGCCAGCATCTTGCCGCCGGCCAGTAGCAGCTCAGCAATCTTGGGTATTTTCTCATCCTTCATGACCATCCCAAAACCCTTTATGATGCCCCAGCTTAAATTTAGATGATTACGTATGAGACCGGGTGGTAACTGTGTCGTCAGAAGTCAAACTGAAGCAAGTTGCAGAGATGATGTCGCGCATGGCAGACGACAACTCAGTCCCACGCAATATCCGTAGAGCCGCTGGCGAAGCTAAAAACGCTCTTTTGAACAAGAACAACGATGCTATGGTCATGGCTTCTTCTGCGATCTCCATCTTGGATGAAATAAGCAACGACCCCAACATGCCTGTGCACACCCGTACGATGATATGGAACGCCATAAGCGTCCTCGAGACAATACGCGAGTGAGGATGTAGAGTTGAAAACATTTCGGCACATGCTGGAAATCGTAAAGGCTAGTTCGGCACGGTGAGTGTTTAGAACTATGGACTTGGACGTAAAACCGCTGGTAAAGCTCCTGAAGCAAAAGGACGCCAAAAAGGCAAGAGAATGGCTTGAGCTCAACAGGGGTGAAATAAACCCAGATGACGAATTTTACAGAGGTTATTTGCTGGCGTTCCAAGGCATGGTCTCGGCTTTGGAATCCGGTGGCGGACTTTCAGCCGTGAGCAAAATACTGGAAAATAAATACGAGCACGAGCAAGTGTCGGGTCTGCTCCGAGGGACCAGGACTAGACTCTCGCAAAAGTTCAGACCAAAGGACGAACGGGGTTTCGATACCGCTTGGGTAGATTTTCTCAACGAAATATCCGGAGAAAAGGCCTGAATGTCCAATCGCGCCAAGGTCGAACACTGGCCTGAAAACCTTCTTCGCCATTATGACTGGGTTGCTAAACTAAGATTCCTCGCCCTCGACTACGGCCTTTCTGGACGGCGGGCGTACGAATACCCTGTACTTGTCAATTCCCTCAAGCTCCATAACTATCCGCTTGGCGATTAGGACTTTGGCGTTTATCAATACCTTCACCCTCTTTATCAGGTCTTCGAAATCGGCGAACGGACCCTTCTTCCGCTCCTCGATTATCACCCACATTATCTTCTTCCCTATCCCTGGAATCAGCTCAAGCTGATGATAGCGAGTTGAAAGGGGTATGGCCCTGTTGAAGAACTCGACGAAACGCTCCGGGGTCTCGTTGACCAGGCTCTCCACCGCCGGTAACAGCTCCGACTTCGCGGCGGCGGTCAGATCTTCATAGCCAATCCGGCGCTTTATCCTCTCGACCTTTTCCCTCTCACCCCTTGCGATGAAAACTCGCTCATGTGGTGTGAAGGAAACGTCCTTCAGTGGCACCAGCTCCAGCATCGTGAAAAAAGTGTCTCCAAGTATCTGCGCTATGGGCTCCCTTAGGTGTATGGGCCTCGGGTCGTTAGGGTGACCCTCCGGGAGGAAATCCAAGACTATTCCTCTGTCCTCGTACTTTTTCTCCACCTAAAACACGCCCCCCGAGCCTGACTGCATTACTCAGTATATTTTTTCACTATCTCGAGGATTTTCTTCACTTCGTCATCCTCAAGCTTCGTCCTCTCTTTCGAGAAAATAAGCTCGATATCTTCCTTCGTCTCGGGCATCAGGTCAACTATCGCCACGGCCTGGTGCTCCCTAATCTTTTCCACCTTCAACAGCTCTTCCATAAGCTCCTTGGCCTTAATGAGCTTAGGCTTCGCGAACTTTTGCGCGTAGTCATAAGTCAGTCTCTGCCAGTACTCTAGTTCCCCTTCCTTCTTGGTCTTTTCAAGGATGCCGAGCACCTCCGAAAGTGGCACTGGCTTCTCTTTTACAACGCGTTTACCTATCATTGCTGCACCACCTTAAGGTGGTCAGGGCGGGAAATAATCTTTTTATTGACCCGCCATCCCGAACATCCACGATGTAAGCCCTACCTTGCCTCTCGCTGACGACGCCAATTCTACCGTGATAGCGATGATGCGGCTGGCCCTTGACCACCCCGGAATCAAGGATTATCGAGACCTTGGTTCCTATCGGCAGGTCTTGGATCGCCCTGTTGATGGGAGATAGCCCCTGCTGACGTGGGTGCTTGGTCAGCTTACTCCGACTTTTGCTCCTCAGACCTTTAGAACGCCCGGACATGCTAATCACTAACAACTAAATTTTACACTACCTATTAAGTTGATTGTCCCCACCCGTTTAAGAGCCTTTTCCAGGGCCCTTTCCGCCGGGTCCGAACTCTGGCTTATCGCCACCCGACATAGACTTCATCATCTTTCCCAGCTGGCCTAACTTTGGACCCCTTCCTTTTGCGAATGCCTTTATGAACTTTTTCATCATCTCATACTGCTTAAGAAGCTCTCTGACTTCACCCTCGCTGGTACCGGACCCCTTGGCCACCCTGCGTATGCGCGAGGCGTTCAGCAGCTTCGGGTCCTCAAGCTCCTGCGGTGTCATCGACTGCATAATGAACTTGAACTTTTTCAGCTTCTCCTCCCCGACCCTCATCTGTTCGTCCGGAACGGAAACCCCGACGCCTGGAATCATCTGCATTATCTTCTTCAGTGGTCCCATCTTGCTCATCGCCTCGAGCTGGTCGTACACGTCGCGCAAGGTCATCTTGCCAGCCATGATTGCCTTCATGTCCGCGGGCTTCAGCTTCTCCTCCTTCGCGGCCTCCTCAATCTTTTGCAGGAGCGTTTCGATATCACCCATCCCAAGCAATCTGGCCACGAATCGCTCAGGTAAAAAGGGCTCAAGGTCCTCTATATGCTCCCCGACACCTATGAACTTGATTGGGGCTCCGGTCGCTGCAACGGCCGAAAGTGCCCCGCCGCCTTTGGCTGTCCCGTCCAGCTTTGTGACCAGAATGGAACCTATGGGGGTGGCCTGCTTGAAAGCCGTGGCCTGCTCCTTAGCCTGCTGCCCGATGGTACCGTCTATGACCAGCATTATCTCATCAGGCTCCACCGCCTTGGCTATCTCTTGCATCTCCTTCATCAGTGACTCCTCCTTGCTGTGCCTGCCGGCGGAGTCGACTATTATGAGCTCCAGGTGCTCCTTCTTGAACTGCTTGACCCCTTCTTTAGCGAGCTTGCTCGGGTTTGAAGCCTTGGGATCGCCGAAGACCTCGACACCTACCTGCTGCCCAAGCTGGCTCAGTTGCTCGTAAGCACCGGGGCGGAAGGTGTCGGCGCAGACCACTGCCAGCTTGTAACCTCGCTTTTTGAAGTGTGCTGAAAGTTTGGCTATTGAGGTCGTCTTTCCGCTACCCTGCAGCCCCACCATGAGCAGTACCTTGGACTTGCCGGGCTCGAGCTGAAGCGGGGTTGGCTTGCCCATGAAAGCAGACAGCTCCTCGTAAACTATCTTGATGACGTGCTCCTTGCGCCCCATTCCCGCGGGCATCTTCTCATCAAGCGCACGCTTCTCGATTCGCTTGGTGAGGTTAAGCACCAGCTCGACATTAACGTCGGCCTGAAGTAGGGCGCGCTGAATCTCTCGCACCAGCTCCTTCACGGCCTGCTCATCAACGTGAGTCGCACGGGTTATCTTCTGCAGGGCACCGTGCAAAGCCCTTCCCAACTGCTCCAGTACCATTGGCTCACTTCGTTAACGTTTTGTCGGGAAGCATAAATAAATGTAACACCAAAATATTTCGGGGAGAATCATGAAAGCTCTAATATTGGCGGGGGGATTTGCCAAGAGATTGGGCACTTTGGGCG
>JBDRCL010000094.1:0-3071 GCA_043821745.1 Methanobacteriota archaeon
TCCTTGGCCCATTGACCTACCTTGAAGCCCATGCGAAATACAACGCCTTAAGTATATTGAAACCCAAAGGAGTTGACGGCACGACCAGCTATCGGAGCGTCATCATTACCAAGAAGGATTCGTCTGTCAGAACTCTCGCCGAACTTAAGGGGAAAAGCGTTGCCTTTGCCTCTTCCAAATCCACATCGGGAAACCTCATGCCCCGTTATCTCCTGGCCAGTGCGAGAATTCACTTGAGCGACCTCAGCGATTATGCAAACTTTGATTATCATGATTCTGTTATTAAAGCGGTGCTGAAAGGACGATACACAGCCGGCGCCGTAAGGGATTCCGTTGCCAAAAAGTATATGAAGCTTGGCCTTACCGTCATTGCCGAATCCGAGGCTATCCCCACGGGGCCGCTGGTGGCCGGACCAGGGACTCCCTATGCGGTTATCGAGAACATAAAAAAAGCGCTTCTTGGATTAGACCCATTGGAGGCGGACGGAAAGCGGGTACTGAAACGACTTGATGAGGACTTTAAAAACGGCTTTACTGAGGCAACCGACAGGGATTACGGAGGCATACGCGCCAAGATCAATGCGGTTCCGCAAACCTGCGGCATGGGATGCCATCCGAAGATAAAATTATGAACAAAGCAGCAAACTTTTTTTCCGGGCTGAGCCTGCGGTATAAGTTCATCCTCCTCACAACCTTGGCCATCGTTGTGTTCATGAGCATCATCGGCTATCTCGCCGTCGCACGGGAGAAGAACATCCTGTACAGCGAGGTGGAAAAACAGGGGCGCCTGCTCGGAGAAACGCTCGCCATTCCCATCATCAACGACCTCATCTATGAACGGCTTGGTCTTGTAGAAGAGGGAGGGCTTCTTGACAACTATATCCTGGAGATATTCAACAGAAAAGATGTCGACCTGCTTTACATAGCAATCCTTGATGAAGAGGGCAAAGTAATTTCGCACAACAATATTACGGAATACGGCAAAGTCTATGCCGATCCGTTAACAACAAATACCCTAAAGGCAGACCGGACCACCATCCAGCATATATTGGCGGGTAAACACCAAGCCCTGGATTTTGGTATTCCTCTCTCTATCGGCAAAAAAAGGTGGGGAAGTCTGAAGTTCGGCATATCGCTTGAAAAGGTGGAACATGAGATACTTGCCACCGTAAAGAAAATTATCTTGTTAACGATAGTTCTTCTCGTCACGGGCTTTGCGATAATCCTGCTTTTAACCAAACGGTTTATCGGCCCCATAACACAGCTCGTAAATACTATGGAACAGGCGGGGGGGGATTATCTGGACGTCCGGGTCGAGGTGAAAGGGCACGATGAGCTTGCCATCCTGGGAGAAAGGTTCAACAGCATGATCGAGAGGATCAGGCATGCGAATGAGGAACTGAAGAAGACCCATGAGAAACTGCTCCAGTCGGAAAAGCTCGCTTCCGTCGGGATTCTGGCCGCAGGTGTCGCCCACGAGATAAATAACCCCTTGGGCGGCATCTTCAACTGTATTCAAATCCTCAAGCAGGACGGCAGCAAGCCCGAATTACGGGAGAAATATCTGGACCTTGTCAACGAAGGCCTGGACAGGATAGAAACTACCGTCAGTAAGCTTTTGTGGATGTCGCGAAAAGGCGAACATGCGCCTGTGGACATGAACATCAGGAACGCTGTGGAAAGTGTTTCTTCCTTCCTGGACTATAAAATGAAAAAGGCAAAGATTGCCTTCAAAAACGAGGTGGCCGCCGACCTGCGCTTTACCTTTGATGTCCATGTTTTTCAGCAGTTACTCTTGAATCTCTTCATCAATGCGATTCATGCCATGAGCAACGGTGGGGCACTTCAAATAAAGGGTTGCCGGAAAGATTCAGTGGTTTCAATCGAAGTTATCGATAACGGCTGCGGCATTGAGCAGGAAAATATCGGTAAGATATTCGATCCTTTTTTTACTACAAAACCGACAGGAGAAGGGACAGGGCTTGGGCTCTGGTTGACTTACGAAATAATCAGAAACTACAGCGGTGAAATTGCAGTGGAAAGCGTTCCAGGAAAAGGCAGTAGATTCATTATGCGTTTTCCGGTACAAGAGGCCCTATGAACAAAACAGTCCTGTTAGTAGAAGATGACAAGATCATGCGCATCAGCCTGGAAGACGTATTGAAAGGGGCCGGATACGACGTTATCTCTTTTGAGACGGGAACAGATGCATTGCGCGCCTTTAAGAACAGCCCCTTTGATGTTGTTGTTACCGACTTCAGGCTTCCTGACCTGGACGGTTTCGACATCGTTAAAGAAATAACCAAAAAGCAGGATATCCCGGTGATCATGATGACCGCCTACGGCACCATAAAAGACGCTGTGGAGGCGATGAAACTGGGGGCCTTCGATTATCTGACCAAGCCGTTTGCCCTGGATGAACTCCTTCTGCTTATTGAAAGAGCGCTCATGATAAAGGGGCTCAAAGAGGAAAACATCCGGCTCAAAAAGGATATCAACAGATGCTACAGCGCGCGGAACATCACCGGTGAGAGCGCGGAAATAAAAAAAGTCTTTTCCCTTATCGAGAAGGTCTCGGCAGCGGATGCCACCGTCCTTATACTGGGAGAAAGCGGCACGGGAAAGGAGCTTGTCGCCACCACCATCCACTACCAGAGCAAGCGCAAAGATAAGCCGCTCATCAAGGTAAATTGCGCGACTCTCCCCGAGGGCCTCATAGAAAGCGAGTTGTTTGGCCACGAAAAAGGGGCCTTTACCGGCGCAGCAAGAAGGAAGCCCGGCCGGTTCGAGGCCGCCGACGGCGGCACAATTTTCCTTGACGAGATCGGCGACTTGCCGCTTTCCGCACAGGCGAAGGTCCTCAGGGTCATCCAGGAAAGGCAATTCGACCGGGTCGGCGGCACGGCAACGCTGACCGTCGATGTCCGGATCATTGCCGCGACCAACCGGGCGCTCGAAGAAGACGTAAAAGCAGGAAGGTTCAGGGAAGACCTCTATTACCGGATCAACGTCATACCGATCGTCATGCCGTCCTTGCGGGAACGGCGTGAGGACATCCCCCCTCTCATCGA
>JBDRCL010000095.1:0-4005 GCA_043821745.1 Methanobacteriota archaeon
GGGACCATAAGCATCATCGCCGGCACCCCGAGCGGCATCGAACCCCTCTTCGCCGTTGCCTACATCCGTAACGTCATGAGTGGCGTGCAGCTGATAGAGGTAAACGAGACCTTCGAAAGGCTCGCCGTTAAGAATGGATTCCACAGCCGCGAACTGATGATGAAGCTCTCGAAACTGGCATCCATCAAGAAAGTTGAGGAGATACCGGAGGAAGTGAGAAGGGTGTTCTCCACCACCTTCGACGTGACGCCAGAATGGCACGTCAGGATGCAGGCGATCTTCCAAAAGTACACCGACAACGCGGTCTCCAAGACAATAAACCTCCCGCACGAGGCGACCCCGGAGGACGTCAGGAGGGCATACCTGCTGGCCTACACGTTGAGGTGCAAGGGGACAACCATCTACAGGTACGGCAGCAAGGCGAAGCAGGTCCTATCGATCTCGTCGCAGTCAGTAGCGGCGCCGACCGAGGAAAAGTGAAGATTGAAGGGAGGAAGTGACCACTTGGCTAAGAAAAAACGAGCGGGAAAAAAAGGCCTGATATATCTCTACACGGGTGACGGCGGGGGAAAGACGACCAATGCCTTCGGCTTCGCCCTCAGGGCCATAGGCCACGGCTACAAGGCCGTGATCGTGCAGTTCATGAAAGGCTGGGCGGACATAGGTGAGGTGAAGGCCTGCAAGCGGCTCACGCCGGAGTGCGAGGTCCACCAGTTCGGCCGCAGGGAATTCATCGACCCCAAGAACCCTGCACCCGAAGACCTCAAGCTGGCAAAACAAGGGCTGGCGTTCGCGCGAAAGGTCCTTAAGAAAAAGCCAAAGCTGTTGGTGCTTGACGAGATAAACCTAGCCGCGGCGTTCGGCTTGGTCAAGGTCAAGGACGTCCTCAAGCTGCTTGACGAGGTCACGCCTTTCACCGTCGTCATGCTGACGGGAAGAAGGGCACCCAGGGGACTCATCGACAGAGCCGATTTCGTTTCGGTGATCGAGGACGTCAAACACCCGGCGAGGGAAGGGATCCCCGCAAGGATGGGCATCGAGTACTAGCCGATTTTCCTTTGCTTCACTTGCCTCTCTATACGCTGCGCAGTCTCCCACGATTTCCTGGCGAAACCCGGCAAACTCCCGTGCTCCTGCACCCATTTCTTCAGGAAAGAAATCGTGACGGGGTCGGCGGGGTATCCTGAGCCCAAATCCCCGTAGCGCTCGCGCAGCTCAGCTATTCGCTGGTCGCGTCTGACCTTGGCGACGATTGACGCAGCGGCCACAGCAACATACTTGCGGTCAGCGAAGTTCTCAGCCACTATCTTGGGCCTGCACTTTAGATATCTTAGAATCCTCGTCTCGAAGAGCTTCGGGTTTGGGTCGGGCGAGTCCAAGTAAACCAGCTCCGGTTTCAAGCGGTCGATAATCTGGGCGAAATTCTTGGCCTCCAGCTCGTTCAGGTTTACCTTCTTGATGAGACGGGAATCGTCGATCTCAGCCGCAGATACCTCTATTATCTCCACGCCGGACGCTTTTTCAGATATCACCTTAGCCAATGCTTCGCGCCTCTTGGGCGTGATGAGTTTGGAGTCACGAACCCCAGAAGCTTTCAATGCCTCGACAGTTCGCTCATCCAAGAGCACACCACAAAGCACCATCGGACCTAGCACCGGCCCCCTACCCACCTCATCCGCTCCAGCAATCATCCTTTTCCCCCTCAATTGAGCAAATATCGGCATTTGCTTAAGGGCATCGTCGGGGGGGTTTTGCATTCGATGACAGCTGGTTTTGGCCCAACCAGCTCGCGGATGTGTCGCTTGTCCACCTGAAACCCAGATTTTATATATGCTCAGCCACCTCATCTAAACTTGGTTAGGTGGTCATATAGCGAAGAAGATGGATGCCCGGCCAGTGGTAGGCGCGATTGTCGTGTTTCTCATCATAGGGTTAGTGGCATTCGGCGTTTACTACTTTTTCATATCCAAACCCGCGACGGATGCTCTAGCGACGTCGAAATCGATCGCGATGAGCCAGATCACCAGCTTGGGCGCGATTGGAACGCAACAGGCTATCTCCGACACCGCGACCTATTCAACCAGGGTTCAGGCTGCCAGCTCGCAGGTCGAGGTCGATTCCATAGTGGTCGAGGTGAACGCATCCATCCTGCGGGAACATACCCGCAAGGAACTCCTGGCCATCGTGGCCACCGCGACAGACGGCACGTACTACTCTGCGGTCGGTGAATCGGGCAAGACGCCGGCGAGCGCCCTCGCGGACCTCCAAATCACGCTCACGGACGCTGTGAACTCCCAGGCCACGAAGGCGGATCTGGATGCCTACAGGGCCGAGATCGACAGCAAGGCGAACTTGACTTGGCGGAACCTCCTCAACGCCGAGATTAGCAATCTTGGAGAAAACGTTGCGATGTTCAAGAATTCTCCGGTCTCGGGTGCATACATGACGAAGACTGAGGCGCGCAACTACATCGCGGGGCTGGGCTGGGAAGCCATGCGCCAGCTAAAGTTCGAGAGATACGGCACCGTCGAGGTCCCCGTCCTGGACACCTTCCAGCGAACTCCGACGATCAAGGCCGGCTCGATGGTGAACATCTACGTCTTCAACACCGAAAACCAGGTCATGGAGAACCTGTGGTTAAACGCCAGGATTAGAAACGTCATATACTCCCAATCGGACGTCGCCGGCATCGTCTGGACTCTCACCAGCTTGGGCGCAACGCAGTCATTCTCTGTGGACATATGGGAGACCATCAAGGCAGTGGCGGCGGGCAGCTCAGACGCATCGGGCGTCGATTGGTCGGGTTACGGGGCTGACGTCATGGAACGCGCCCTGGAGGCCAACATCGGGCTGTTTCCCATGTCGGTGATCTACATGGTGGAAGTGCCAGATGAGATAGGGCGGCTCATCGTGCAGTACGAGTTCCAGATGTCCGCGGCCAGGGATGTCATCCTGGTGGCAAAAGTCTAGCGGGCGTTGATTTAATTTTAAGGACTTTAATCCGGCCATCACTCACAATTCAGTCAAGATTTCCTAGCCCTCGCGTGATCCAAATCTTGCCCCATTTAAGTAACCTCGGCTCAACCACTCGGCGGGTAACGTGCTGAACAAAGATATTCCAACATTGTCATCTGTGCTCACAGAATACGGCCATGAAAATCTGGGGCCTACCCGTCACAATTGCTTTAAATCCATATTTGAAGATAACTTTAAATATTTGAATTTGACTTCACAATATGGTGAAGCCGTGAAATTTCATAATGTGCTGGAGGAAGTGTTCGGGACCCGCGAAAGAGTAAAAGTACTGCGGGTCCTCTCACAGTACCCCAAGGAGTTCACTTCCAGAGAACTATCCAGCTATTGCTGTGTTTCCGTCCGTGGTGTCATCGACATACTAACCAACTTCGAGCGGTACGGGTTCGTCAAAAGTCGCAGGGTCGGGAAAGCCATCCTTTGGAAGCTGGACGAGAAAAACTACATCGTCGGATCGCTTGTCCGTAAGATGTTCGTGGCTGAGAAGGGACTCCTGGAGCACCTGAAGCGGAGAATTTCTGAGTTGGTCGGGAAGTGTCCGGTGCAAAAAGCTGTAATCTATGGGAGCGTCGCCCGCGGGGACGAGCGACCGGATAGCGACGTGGATCTGTTGTTGCTCGTGAAAAGGAAAGGCGAGTGGATAGATGGGCTCCAAGAAGATCTCAGACGGGAGATCTTGGAAATCTTCGGCAACGCATTGTCGATAATGGTCTGCACGCCTGAAGAGTACAAAAAAATGGGTGGGGAACTCAAACGCGGGATGGAAAAGGGCATCGTGGTTTTTGGCGGTTGATATGGTTGAGATCCAAAAAGTCGAGAAGCGCCTCTACTCAAACTACCTCGACAAGGCTCAGGAGTACTTGGACGGCATGAGGGACGAACTGGCAAACGGGCGCTCGAATATGGCCGTTTTGGCTGGCGTGCACTGCGCCATCTCCGCGTGCGACGCGCTGACGATTTTCTTTTTGGGCA
>JBDRCL010000096.1:0-8377 GCA_043821745.1 Methanobacteriota archaeon
GCGATGACCTGCAGCGAGCCGCCGAAAAACGCGTAGACCACGCCGACGGACGTGCCGACATCATTGGCGCCGAGGGCATAGGCGCTGTAGGCGGACGCCACCAGGATGAAAATCTTCAAAACCTGGTTCACCATCAAAACGTTCCTTATCCGGTGGAGGGTCAAGCTGACGGTCTTGAAGATTGCTAACGAGGCAGCCGCTGCGATCAAGGGGTTCAATATCCAAGAGATGACAATAGCGCCCAGCTTGCCGTAGTTCAACCCTACGCCCATGCCGGGATAGAAGACGCTTATCAGAAATCCCGCACCCATTACCGCGCCGACCGTTGACAACGAGACCGACATCGGCAGCCCGAGCAGCGTGGCAAACAGCATCCACAAGCCGGACGCGATGAGACTGGCGACGGCCGCGTACGGCACCGCGGAGAGCGGGTTCTCGCCGGTCGGCCCGGACAGTATTATCCCCTCGCCGACCGTCTTCATGTTCTTCCAGCCCTCAAGGGTCGTGCCCAGGATGACAAATATGATGGCTATCGCGATCGCCTGACGGTACGACAGTATGCGGCTGCCTACCGATACCCCGACGCAGTTGGCGGTGTTGTTGGCGCCGATGTTCCACGCCACGAAAAACCCGACAATTAACACCAATAGCTCTATCAAGTACAACACCAAAGCAAATTGTCACGGATGACTTAATTAATTTTGGCACATTTTAGCCCATCAACGAAAAACGTAACTCAGGAGATTCTCAACTAGGATTTTCCCTTCTGCTCGCGAGATACTTGCCAAATTCTATTCTGAAGAAAACTATGAGCGTGAAAGTTATCGCCACGAGCCAGTCGAGGGGCCTGGGATAGGCCAAGTCGAACAAGCTGTGAAGCTGCGGCGTGTAAAGCACGACCAGCTGAAGTAAAAACGAGGAGCCCATCGCGACCCACAGGAACTTGTTCTTGAATATACCCACCTTGAAAACGGTGTGTTTCAAGGACCGGGCGGATAGTGCAATGGCTAGCTCCATCAAGATTATCGAAGTGAACAGCTGCGTGCGCGCCGTCATGAAGTCATTGCTGTATAGGGTGACAAAGTAACCGCCGAAGAGAAGCATCGACATCAGTATCGGGATCCCCACTAGGTGGGCCCTCACGTCTCTGGTGAAAATGCCCTCTTTTGGATCCCTCGGCTTTCTGTCCATCAGGTCGGGGTCGCCCGGGTCCACGCCCAACGCCATCGCCGGCAGCCCATCCGTCGTCAAGTTTATCCAAAGGATCTGTATCGCCGTCAGCGCTATCGCCGCCTGAGGAGTCGGGCTGAACATCATGATTCCGAACAGGACGAGTATCTCCATGATGTTGCACTGGAGCAGGTAGGTCAGGTATTTCTTGATGTTGCCGTAGATCTCCCGTCCCTCCTTGACGGCCCTGACGATGGAGGCGAAATTGTCATCCGCCAGGACGATATCGGAGGCCTCCTTGGTGACCTCGGTCCCGGTTATCCCCATGGCTATGCCGATATCCGCCATCTTCAATGCCGAGGCGTCGTTGACACCGTCGCCGGTCATGGCGCAGATGTGGCCCCTCGCCCTGAGTGCCTTGACTATCCTGACCTTGTGTTCGGAGGAGACCCGAGCATAGATTGCCACATCGTCAACCACCTTTACGAAATCCTCATCGCTAAGCTTGTCCAGCTCCTCCCCTGTCATCACCTTGCCGCTGTTATCCTCACTTATCAGGTCCAGTTCCCTCGCGACCGCCACGGCCGTTATCTTGTGGTCCCCCGTGATCATGACGACCCTGATGCCGGCTTTTTTACACAACTGAATGGCATCCTTGACCTCCTCGCGCGGTGGGTCAATCATTCCGGCCACCCCGAGAAACACGAAATCCTTTTCGCCAGCCTCATTAAGCGAAGGTTCTGTCGCTTGCAGCTCCCTGAAGGCGAAGCCCAAGTTTCTCAGCGCTTGGGCGGCCAGCGCCTCATTTGCCCTCAAGATCTCCGCGCGGTCCTCATCGGTCAGTTCCCGCACATTTCCGTTAATAAAAATTTTAGCACAATAATCCAACACAACCTCCGGCGCCCCTTTCATGTAGGCCACTTTACCACCTTCGGAGATACCGTGTATTGTGGTCATCCGCTTTCTTTCGGAGGAGAAGGGAATCTCCCCCACGCGCGGCTCCTTTCCCTCGGCCTCCGCCTTCCAGATGCCAGCTTTGCCAGCCGCCGCCAACAGCGCGCCTTCAGTGGGATCGCCCTTCAGGGCCCATTTTTCCCCGATTTCCTCCAGCTTTGCGTCGTTGCATAAAGTCGCGGCCTTGAGCAGCTTGTAGAGCTCCTTTTCTTTAGTTGGGTCGAGCTTGTCATTTTCAAGGAGGAACTCACCTTGCGGCATGTAGCCGACGCCCGTAACCTTGACCGTTTTGCCGTTCACGTAAATCCGCTGCACGGTCATTTCACCCTTGGTCAAGGTTCCAGTCTTATCCACGCATATCACGTTCGTGGAGCCCAGCGTTTCAACGGCCGGGAGCCTCCTGACTATTACGTTCTCCTTTGCCATGCGGCGCATGCCCAAGGCGAGGGCGCCGGTCACGACCGCTGGCAACGCTTCGGGGACGGCGGCAACCGCCAAGCTCACCGCCCACAGGACAATGGCCAGGAGGGGATATCCTCTGGCGATTCCCAAAACCGCGACGGCGCTACAAACTATTATCGAGATGAGGCCGAGCCATTTCCCGACCTGCGTCATTTTATTTTCGAGCGGCGTTTCCCATTCACCAGTAGCTTGAACCATCTTGGCTATTTTGCCAAACTCGGTGTTCATGCCGGTCGCGGTGACGGCGGCCTTTCCTCGCCCGTAAACGACGGCCGTTCCGGCAAAAACCATATTTTGCCTGTCGGAGACCGGAGTTCCCTCCGCCACGGAGCCAACTTCCTTGGAAACCGAACTTGATTCACCGGTCAACGGGGACTCGTCTGTCTTTAAATTGACAACTTCAATAACTCTCGCGTCGGCCACCATCCTGTCTCCAGTATTAAACACCAGGATGTCGCCCGGCACGACATCGCTCGCTTTAACCTAGACCTCATTGCCATCGCGCACGACAAGGGCCGTCGGGGCCGTCATCTTCTTTAGAGCTTCCAAGGCTTTTTCCGCCCGGTACTCCTGAGTGAAGCCCAGAGCGGCCGAGGCCACAACTATAATCATGATGACGATCGCGTCGTACACCTCTCCCAACGCGAGTGAAAGCCCTATGGCGATCAGCAGTATGACGATTAGTATGTTTTTGAACTGCCCAATGAAAAGCAACGCGGGCGACTTTCTCTTCTCTCTCTTCAACTCGTTCGGCCCTGTCTCCTGCAATCGCCTCCGCGCCTCTTCGCTGCTCAGCCCTTCCATCCTAACGTCCAGGCCGCTTAGGATGTCGCCGACTTCCATGCTATGCCAGGGCTTCATTTCAATCCTTCCCTCAAACGACCAAACATTCTTTCTCTTTTATCCGCCAAAAATCCTTGGCAAATAAGCATTATTACAGCTCAAAGATTTCAGCGCGCAACTTGGCCAAGTCCAACGTGGCGACAGTCTCCCTGCCGGTAAGATAGCCGCAGACCTCGCCGGGGTTTATCACTATTGGCTTCCGGCCCGATATCTTGGCCTTATGCGTGTGCCCGCGGACGACCACATCATAAGAGCCCGACCTGACGACAGAACTGACGATCTCGACCTGGGTCCCGTGTAGTAACGCTATCCTCCGTCCACCCAAGCTGAGCGAGGTGAAGTTGTCCGGTGGCGCCATGCCTAGTTCCTCGAACTTGGCGGTTATCGCTTCCTTGTCGCCGTCGTTGTTTCCCCAGACGTAATGAAGCTTTGCCTTGAGCTTCAGGAAACTCGGCACGATGAAGGGCGAGTTCAAGTCGCCGGCGTGAAGGACATGCCTGACCCCAGCCCCGTTGAAAAAGTCTATCGCCCGCTTGACAGCATCCATCTTGTCGTGCGTCTCTGACATCAGCCCAATCTTCAAGATATCTCCAGAAATACTCGGCGGGCGGTCTTAAATCGTTTTTACGAAATCGAGCACGATGGCCCCGGCCCGCTCGATGTTGTCCAGCCCGATCCTGTCCGGAACGTCATCGACGGTGTGGAGGTAGCGGTAGCCCCTGACCCTGGCATTGGGCAGCTTGAACCACTTCGCTATGCGCTGGCCCAGCCTGTCGACCCCAGCCGTGTCGCAGGAGAAAGTCGTGGCCTTGATACCCGCCCGTAAAAGTGGGGCGTGATCATATCCGGCCAGCGCTGCCCACCAGAGCTTGGGCTTGAGCCCGACGCTGCCGATTGAACCCGCAAGCTTCTGGTTCAGGCTGGCAGAGGTCCTGACCTTCCTGATGAGGCCGTTGCCCTCGATGATATACGGATGGGGGCTGGCTCCGACCATGTCCAAGTTGAGCACGAGCGTGTCAGACGGGAGCAAATTCTCCTTCACCAGTATCCTCGACCCGACCAAACTCTGCTCCTCAGCCCCGAAGGCTATGAAGCTGAGGCTTGTCTCCGGGGGCGGCAACTCGGCGAGCACCCTGGCCGCCTCAAGCATGACCGCCGTCCCGGAGGCGTTGTCCTCCGCGCCAGGGGAGACGCGCCTAGTGTTTGCGACGACAAATATCGATGCGCAAATCGGCAAGAACAACAGCGCCAGGACAACCCAAACTATCGGCCAGGCGGGGACCAGTTCCAGCGCCCTGAGGGCCAAGACGGCCGTTACCAAGGCAAGGGCCGGAAAGAAAGTGAACTTGATGAAAAGATTGAGGCTGAAGCTGACCATGCACGGGGCCGAATCATAGTGGGCCGTAACGGCGATTCTCTTCTTCGGCGACTCGACCTCTTTGGTCGCGATTATGTTCTGGCTCGAGCGCTTGGGCATCAGCTTTCCAAGCGAACGCCACAGGGCTATCGCGACGAGCCATGCCAACAGGGAGAAAACGGGGGCGAGAAAAAAAGAAGCCACGAAAGCCGCCGCGAACAGGCATGCCGCGACCTTCGAACGGGTTGAGCGGTTGACGAACTTGAAATCCTGGACCTTGACCTTGAGCCCGTTGCCTTCGAACTGCTTGCGGATGTACTCGGCTGCCATCTTGTCGCCGCGCGTCCCGGCCAATCTCGGACCAATCTCGTAGGCCATCTTGTCTATGTGCTCGAACACCCGACGCGACTCGAATTCGGCCATGTTCCCCCGCATATTTAATTAGCCTACAGCAAAAACCCTTTACTGCGGGGGTAGCCAAGCCAGATCAACGGCGCCAGTCCACAAGGGCGTAACTCAAGATCTGGTCTCTCAGGGGTTCGGGGGTTCGAATCCCCTCCCCCGCACTTTTATGATGCCGTAAACTTGGCCCCTTTTTATTTCTGTAAAGTTATGCCGAGACAAACAGTAATTCCGCATTGGATCACAAATGGAGACAGCCGGTAGCCATCCAGATACATAACTTTAAACAACTGGCATATTTTGACTTGACCCTGATAGATACCGATCAGGTGGAAAGTTAGGGGTATATTAGATTACGAAGTCTATTAATATACTGTGGGATTATGAAGCGAAAAAGAGGGAAAAAGGTAACTGTTAAGAGGCCTGCCAAGAAAAAGGAGAAGCCAACCGAAGAGGAGCAACTGGCCAAGGAGCAACCAGTCGAAGAGAAGCCTGCCGAGAAGAAAGTTGGATTCTTGGAGAGGTTAGGGCTGGTTAAGAAAAAGAAGGAAGAAAAAAAGATTACGGAGGAAAGTCAGAGACAATAAATCTCCTTGGTTACCATGTCTTTTAGGCGATTTTCTTGGGACAGACTTTATCAAGGGGACAACCGTGACATTTAGGTGATAAAGAACTGCACCATTTTTTGCCTATTATCCAAGTTGGTGCATCGAGTGCCCCCGGATACTCAGGATTAAGTCTTTTCGCTGCCTTGATGGCATTGGCTTCATTTGGCTCGGAAACAAAACCAAGCCTATGAAAAACTCTGATAATGTGGGTATCTGCTTTTACGTCCATATCTCTATGATCGATGTCATCAAAGCGAACTCGGAAACATTTTTCTAGGAGGAGTATTATCATCGACGAAATGCCAGGGCCTACCCCATGGATACGCTCGAAAGTTGCTTTTACTTGCTTTTGGATATAATAGGGAATAGTCCAAATAATCTCTGATTTCGTCCCTCGGTCTAATACTCCAGCCATGGCGAAAGCAAATGGGTTCTCTTCTATAAGATATGTTGCCTCTTCCTCAAGAACGGGAAACAGCTCTCGTGGGCGAATTTCTTTCCCAAACTCTAATAGTTGCCTAACTCTTGGATCGTTACTCACTCTTGCATTCCCACATCTTGTCATCATAGTTATATTTATAGAATACTCCAGCCGCTCGTCCGGAAGCTTTATTTTTTCAAGTTTAACTATCTCATCCGCATCCCCCACGACTATCGGAGACGAAAAGCGTCCGTAACCGAGTTTCGAAAACTCCTCGACAAATGAGTTTACAAGTGCTTGGGCGTCTTGAGTTTTTTTCGTCTCTGTCATTTCATACCCTCTAGCCTTTTCTTGCCCCCATGATGACTGGCATAGCTAGGGAAAATCCTGAACATTTTATCACCCCACGACGAGAGGGTAGTTGTCTTGGCTAGTTTCGCCCATTATCGGCCTTAGCTCGTCCACTATTCCGTCATTATTTGCGTCGGGGTGTACTCAACAGACAAAAAAATCTAAAAAAGAAAATTATCGAAATGAATGGTAAATAATTTATTATCGGAGATTCTTCAGAGGAAGTTGGTACCTCGGCCCTCCTCGATTCAAAAATTGAATTCTCCTCAGTCACTTCGTAGGCCGCCAGATCCGCATTAATGTATTCGGGGGGAGTCCATCCTAAGGGGTTCGTCCGGCCCGTAGCCTCGGCCCAAACCCAACCGCCCGTCTCTTTGAAGTTCCAAAAAGTGTTGGCTTTCGAATAATTGGGCAAGTGAACGACCACAGCTACATGTTCTGGAACTAGTACCACAGCCGATCTAAAGCCCGCCGCACGAAACATCACTGCAAGCAAAATAGCGTCATCTTCGCAATCACCGCGCGCAAATCCCTGAGTTTCAATTTCTTCAGCCAACTCGTCCGCATTTTGGGCAAACTCTTCCATGCCGAATTGATCCAAGTCAGATGTGTAGGCAACGTGATTCCTAACATGAAAGAAAATTTGTTCAGCGAGTTGGTTACGGTCGATGTATTGTCCAGCCATTTGTTGTCCGATCTGCCACGCCACGTCTCTTAACTCTCCCAGGCTCTCGAATGCTATCGCCGGGCGGAAGGAAGTTTCGCTCCCCTGGAAGAAGCCGTCATTTTCCCAGGAACGTGTTCGGCAGAGGTCCCAATTGTCGTATATTTCCCCCCCTCTCTGACTGAATGTTCCAGGAGTGCCACGACAGAGTGGTGCTAGGGCTAAAGCTAGAATCATCACTGGAAGGACGATTGCCACTTTCCTCACTCAAACACCTAGATTGGAGTTGTGAGCGCTGCAGTAGTGATTAGCCCGAGGAACACGAAGTAGCCAAAGACGTAAAACCCCGTTCCAAGTGGGCTATCGTGGAGGCTTTGAAAAGGGATGTGCGGCGTTAACCTATCGAGAAGGCGAAACATCACTACACTTACAAGTAGACTGACAACAAAGGCGATCGCGAGCAAACTCAGTCTTCGCACATCCACTAAGCTCCCGATGAGCGAGGCTCCCACAGCAGTTGGCATTGTCAGAGAGCCGTAAGCTACCAGCCCGAGATATATGAAAAAGCCCGATATGAACAAACCTACAGCGCGCGGATCTTTCCCGATTAACTTTCGTTCATGAATTTTCGGGTTTAAAGCATCAAGCGCACGTATTCCCAACCACCCCAGAAAAAAGGCTATTAACATGAAAATGACGACCTTGGCGACCCAGAATGCTACGAGTTCCCAGAATCCAAGTGCGGGACCTAATACCATTTAACACCGACATTATTGAGCCGAGAAACAATAAAAGTCTTAGTTCGGTTAACCCTGTCGCAATGCAGACTTATGATTCGCCATCGTATTATCCTCGACCCGCCCGAATAAATGCTCTTTCTTGAGCCATCGAACCTGAACCCGGGGTGCATGAACCGGTTCCCGGCTCCATACAGTCGATCAAAAAAATGAAGGGTGTAACATCACCCGTTTCGCAGATTACAGACGGGCAACATTTCTCTCGCTATTATCGCTTCTTAAAACCAACCTTCCCCAAACTCTTGGCGGGTGACATAGCTATGTCATATCTAATCATCTACGACATCAAGCAACTCGACAACGCCACCAGGTTGCGGGTGAGCAGGGCACCCAACATATTTTCCACCC